>JAZRIJ010000018.1:0-30063 GCA_045645205.1 Eubacteriales bacterium | reverse complement strand
ATAAGAACAATTCCGCTGTGATATTGAAGAGCGTAGCTAGTGTTACTAAGAATATTAACCTCGGCGTATTCAGCTATAAAGAGCCGTATACCTCTATTAGTCAAGACGGTGATCTTTTGCTTGAAGTAAATGCAACAGATGTAACAAGCGCTCTTGCTAATGTAAAATTGAGTAATGTTGCAGTTATACATAGCGGCGATAAATGCTTTAAGCTGGTTGGCGGCGAAGGTGAAGTAACTGTAAGTGCGTTTACAAATATTGCCTTCGACATTCTCGACCTCTACAGATTTACAGGCACTAATGCTGATGCGATTGCACAGACTGTAGGTGCGGATACTGTATATTATCCTTTCGTTGAGGGAGCAGTAATAACATTAACCAATACAGCTTTGGATCCCGGAGTAAAACTTCAAACAGTATTACCAAGTTCGTTTACAATTAACGAATATCCATATACATACGCAAATTTGATAGCATTTGACGCTCTTTCAGAAAACGATAATGCATTTGTATTTTACGATACAACATACGATGAAAACTCTAGCGAAGTAATTACTGAAGTTGCACATAATACAAAGTATGTAAAACTAGGTGTTGGAGATTTAAGATCAGAACAGATTAAAATTAACAACACATTTAGAATAGTAAATGCACAGCTTTCACTAGGTGATAGTATATCAATTATATTTAATGCTAATGCGGTTCCGTTCAAAACAATGGGATATACTAACCCATATATGATTGTTACATGTAATGGTAATGAAACACGTATTGATTCTGTTGATACAACTACCGATGGTAACTATTATAAGTTTAAGTTTGAGGCTTTGACCCCAGCGATGATGGGAGAAGACGCTACAGCAATTCTTTATGCAACAATTGATGGTAAAGAAGTGGCAACTGTTTCGGCAACATATAGTGTATTAACCTATTGCAATCAGAAATTTGCAAAAAACATTTCTAACGAGTTTAGAACTCTTTTAGTTGATTTGTTAAATTATGGCGCAGCATCGCAGTTATATCTTAACCCAAATGAAGATCCGGAAAATCTTGTAAATAAAGATTTAGGTGAAAATGCTTCATTTGGAACTACATCAGTTGATTTGACCAGATTTGAAAATGTTGCAAATTCTAAGTACGAACTGATTCCAGATGGTAACGAAGAAATTGCATTCCCTAAAAATGCAACTATAACTCTTGATTCTTCAGTAAACATTAGATTTATTTTTGGATTTAAGAATAAAGATGATTATAAAGGTTTAAAAGCAGTTGTAACTAAAGAAGGTTCTAATGCTGAATATGAGATACCTTTGGTAATTTCTGAGGAATCTAAAGCTACAGATCCATTCTATTATTCTGAATACGATGGTTCACTTTATAGATATTATATTCGCTATGATCAACTTAATCCTACGGAGTTTAGTAAGAATGTATATATCAAAATTGTAGACGAAAATGATAATGTGGTAAGTAATACAATGCAATTTAGTGTTGGTGCTTCTGCATATCGAACTGTATACAAATCATCTACCACTCCCTCGACTGAAACCGTTACATTGTTGGAATCAATTATTAAATACGGAGATGCAACTAAGGCTTGGGTTGATTCTGGTAATGTTGATTAATCTATCTTTTTGATGATTTTTAAATAATGATGATGGAGAGAAAGGAGTGAAAATATGAAGAAGGAACAATTTGAATCACCCATTGTTGAAGTAGTTACTTTTTCAACTTCTGATTACATTACAACCAGTCCTACTGGTGGGGAAATTGTTGTGCCCCCCGGAGATGACTTCTAATTAAATCAACACAACACAAAAAACACACCCCGAGAGATGTAACAATCTCCCGGGGATGTTTTTTGCCGTTTATATTTGTGCATAGAGGTTATGAGATCCTTCGACTTCAATGGCTAAAGCCATTTTCGCTCAGGATGACGGATGGTAGAGTTTGTGCGTAGAAAGAGGAAAGACAGTAAATATTAGGTCCGGTCATCCTGAGCGTAGGCGGTAACGCCGTAGTCGAAGAATCTCATAAAGTGTGCAGAAACTTCATGGGATTTTTCGACTCGCATTAGAATTTGGCGAAAAACGTCAGTTTGCGATGCTCGCTCAAAATGACTCGTACATCGTTTGCAAAAACCCAATGGTATTTTTCTTGATTAAATGTTATAATTACAAATACTGTCTTATATCTGTTACGAGGTCATTTTCGAGTGAGATAAGGTCTTTTGCGATATTCTTCGAGTCCTCGTCGGCTGCTTTGTACTGATTGAGATAGCGGCTTAATGATTTTACGCCCATGTTACAGCCGTCGGTCATGAGGTCAGCGACAGTATTATCGGACTCATCCATTGCAAGCTTGGCATTGGTTTTTATCCAGGACATACCTTTTGCAATAGGATTTGGCTCTTTTCCGTCATCGCTGAAGCGGTTCAGCTGTGTTCTTATCTTACATTCAAGCTCCTCGTGGTCTTTCTTGCATTCAATAAGCAGTTCCTTAAATCTTTCGTTCTTCACGTTGTCGATAACATCATCGAGAGAAGCAACTCCCATTTTTACCCCGGAATCACATTCGCGGAGAAGTCTTATTGTATCATGTTCTATCATCTTTTTCGTCTCCTTTAATTTAATTAGATATATACAGTATGCCCGACTGAAAAAATTATATAATATAAAAGGAATATTTTTTATTTTACAAAATGTAATTTTTTCTTGTAATGTATACTTTTTTGTGATATAATTTTTACAAGAACTTAACAGGGAGAGCATATATGAAGATAAGAACAAAAGTATTGCCCTTTGAAAAGCTTGAAAGTGTAAAAAGACCGAAGCATTTTCATCCGAAACGCCCAAATATATTTTTCCGAACATTGACGAGAGCTTTATCTCAGCCTGATATGTGGGCATCAAAATTTTCATATACAAAAACAAATATGGAAAAAGCAGGTGAGGGTCCGTATCTTATTCTTATGAACCACTCCAGCTTTGTTGATTTTGAAATAGCAAATACTATTCTTTATCCGATGCCGTTTTGTGTTGTTGCTACCACAGATGCATTTGTAAGCAAGGCTTGGCTTATGCGGCAAATCGGCTGTATACCGACACAAAAGTTTGTGAATGACGTTACTTTGATAAACGACATGGAATATGCTTTAAACAAGCTTAATACAAGCGTTCTTATGTATCCCGAGGCGGGGTACAGCTTTGATGGGTGCGCAACGGCTTTACCGAGAGGACTTGGCAGGTTGCTCAAAAAGCTTGATGTTCCGGTGTTGAGTATTCACACAGAGGGTGCATTCTCACGCGATCCTCTTTACAACTGCTTACAGAAGCGGAAGGTTAAGGTCAGCGCAGACCTGTCCTGCATACTCTCGCGTGATGAAATACGCGAAAAGTCTGTTGCCGAGCTTGACGGTGTTCTCGAAAAGGCATTTACTTTTGACAGCTTTGCTTGGCAATACCAAAACAAGGTCGAAATAGACGAGCCATTCCGCGCAGACGGACTTAACCGTATTCTCTTTAAGTGCGCTCACTGTTTTACCGAGGGGAAAATGGAGGGTAAGGGTACTGTTCTGAAATGTCATGAGTGCGGAAAGGAATACGAGCTTGATAAGTACGGAAGGCTTCATGCAAGAGATGGCGAGACCGAGTTCGAGCATATTCCCGACTGGTACAACTGGGAGAGAGAATGTGTAAAAAATGAAATCGTGAGCGGCACATACAAGCTTGATGTTGAAGTAGATATTTGCGCTCTTGTTGACTACAAGGCATTGTACAAGTTAGGTAAGGGACGTCTTACGCACGATCGAAATGGCTTTGTTCTTACGGGATGTAACGGCAAGCTGGAATATGTTCAAAAGCCTCTTGTTTCCCATAGCGTTAATTCGGACTATTACTGGTATGAAATAGGCGATATAATAAGTATCGGAAACAGAGATACCCTTTATTACTGCTTCCCCAAGGGGGGAGATGTTGTTGCAAAAACGAGAATAGCCGCCGAGGAAATGTACAAGCTTATACGCCCGAAAAGGACAGTTTAGTTGTTTTTTGGTGTTTATAGTATGTAATATTTGTTAAAAAAATAAAAAAACATTTAAATACTTCTTGACTTTAGCGCAGGAAAGTGATAAAATGTCAATATGTTCTATAACGCGTTGACGAAAACAAGTAGATAATATTTATTTCTCTTTCAGAGAATTGCCGTTTTGGTGCGAGGCATAGGAGAAGATATTATTGAATACATTTCCGAGCGGCTTGCCCGAAAGTATTTCCGGTAGGGCATGACGGGAGCGCCCGTTACAGCGTACGGTCTAATTTTTCGGACCCTTGAGAACCAATTGAGGTGGTACCACGGGAAATACTCGTCCTCTGCAGCATTTTGTTGCAGAGGACTTTTTGTATATGAAAATCACTTGCTAAGTAGGTGGTTCCAAAGAGACTTTTGTCGTTGAGAAGTCCCGCCACAGCGGAAGCCTTCTCCTGTGGGAGAAGGGGGACCACGAAGTGGTGGATGAGGAGTTGTTGTGATTTATGACACCTCATCCGTCAGCCTACGGCTGCCACCTTCCCCCACTGGGGAAGGCTTATGGTTAGAGCTACATTGGTGGTTTTTACTGTCTACTTTTACTTGACAAGTTCACTTAGCCGGTGGGTATGATTGATTTGTTTAAAAAAGGTTTTTAAGTAAGATATAAAGGAGAAAAACAATGGTAATAGCGGATTTTTTGGAAAGAAATGCGCGTCTTTACGGAGATGAGACGGCATTGGTTGAAATAAATCCATCAGAGGAAAGGGATAACGCTGTTACATGGCGTGATTTCAGTCTTATCGAAAACACAAGTCCCGATCTTCCGTACAGACGTGAGATAAACTGGCGTCAGTTTGATGAAAAGGCAAACAGATTTGCAAACCTGTTATTAAGCAGGGGTATAAAAAAAGGCAGTAAGGTTGCAATTCTTCTTATGAACTGTCTTGAATGGCTGCCCGTATATTTTGGTATTTTAAAGTCGGGGGCGCTCGCTGTTCCCATGAATTTCAGATATTCTGCCGATGAGATCGAATACTGTCTTGATCTTGCGGATGCTGACGTTCTTGTCTTTGGACCTGAATTTGTTGAACGCCTTGAGGCTGTTCCAAATGCTCTTGGAAAATTAAAGTACAAATTCTTTGTAGGCAGAGATGTACCAAGCTTTGCCGAGAGCTATCTTGAGCTTGTAACATATACATCCACAAAAGCCCCCCCTGTTTTGCTTAATGAAGAAGATTATGCGGCAATATATTTTTCCTCGGGTACAACAGGCAGACCTAAGGCAATTTTACATAATCATAAGGCTTTGGTAAGCTCTTGCCTTACTGAGCAGAACCACCACGGTCAGACAAGAGACGATGTTTTTCTTTGTATTCCTCCCCTTTATCATACAGGCGCAAAGATGCATTGGTTTGGAAGTTTGCTTTCGGGCAGCCGCGCGGTTCTTTTGCGAGGAGTTAAGCCTGAATGGATATTGCGCGCGGTTACCGAAGAAAAGTGTACGATAGTTTGGTTGCTCGTTCCGTGGGCGCAGGATCTTTTGAATGCTATTGAGGCAGGTAAGATAAAGCTTGACGACTATATGCTCGATCAATGGAGACTTATGCATATTGGTGCGCAGCCTGTTCCTCCAAGCCTAATAAATAGATGGAAAAAGATATTTCCCACTCACGATTACGATACAAACTATGGTCTTTCAGAGTCTATCGGTCCCGGATGCGTGCATCTTGGTGTTGAAAATATTCACAAGGTCGGCGCTATCGGTAAGCCGGGATATATGTGGCAGGCTAAGATAGTTGATGAAAATGGAAATGAGGTCGAACAGGGCGGAGTCGGTGAGCTTATCGTCAAGGGCGACGGCGTTATGCTTTGTTATTACAAGAACAAAGAGGCTACTGATGATGTTTTGAAAAACGGTTGGCTATATACAGGCGACGTTGCAAGAATGGACGATGACGGATTTATATATCTTGTTGACCGTAAAAAAGACGTTATTATTTCGGGCGGTGAAAACCTCTATCCTGTCGAGATAGAGGACTTCCTTAACACGAATACAAAAATTAAAGATGTTGCGGTTATCGGTCTTCCCGATGAAAGATTGGGCGAGATCGCAGCTGCCGTAATCGAGCTGAAAGAGGGAATGGAGGCAACAGAAGAGGAGATCAACAGCTTCTGCCATACACTTCCCAGATACAAGCGCCCCAAAAAGATTATTTTTGCGAAAGTTCCCCGCAATCCTACAGGCAAGATAGAAAAGCCTGTACTCCGTCAGATATATTGCGGAGGAAGGCTTGTTGAAGCGCAGACTACAAAATAAATAAAAACTATAGGTGATTTTCTATGTTTATAAAAGCAACGTTGCTGGTAGTATTTTTCGGGATTATGATATTTATCGGGCTTTACTGCCGCAAACACTCAACAGACGTTAACGGTTTTGTTCTCGGTGGACGAAATGTCGGCCCCTGGCTTACCGCATTTGCTTACGGTACATCATATTTTTCGGCTGTTGTTTTTGTCGGGTATGCAGGACAGTTTGGTTGGAAATACGGTGTAGCGGCTACATGGGCAGGTATCGGTAATGCTATACTCGGCTCACTTCTTGCGTGGATCGTACTCGGACGCCGTACACGTATTATGACACAGCACCTCGACAGCGCAACTATGCCGCAGTTTTTCTGCAGGCGTTATGATAGCAAGGGCTTGAAGCTTTTTTCTTCGGCGGTAATCTTTATTTTCCTTATTCCTTATACAGCCTCACTTTACAACGGTCTCAGCCGTTTGTTCGGTATGGCGTTTGACATTCCTTATGAATACTGTGTAATCGTAATGTCCATTCTTACCGCAATCTATGTTATAGCGGGCGGATATATGGCTACTGCAATAAATGACTTTATTCAAGGTATTATTATGATCGTCGGCATCATAGCTGTTATTGCAGCAGTTCTGAAAAGTCAGGGCGGTCTTGGTGCAGCGCTTGACAGCCTCGGTCAGATAGTCAGCGAATCCGAAGGTATTGCGGCAGGAGATTTGACATCATTTTTTGGTCCCGATCCTATTAACCTTCTCGGTGTTGTTCTTCTTACCTCTCTCGGTACGTGGGGACTTCCGCAGATGGTTCAGAAGTTTTACGCTATCAAAAATGAAAAGGCTATTACAAAAGGTACTGTTATTTCAACGGTCTTCGCGCTTATCGTTGCAGGAGGTTGCTATTTTCTCGGAGGCTTCGGCAGACTGTTTACTCCCGATACAACAGCATCGGGCGGTATCATATTTGACTCAATTATTCCCAACATGCTGACAGGTCTTTCCGATTTTATTATCGGTGTTGTAATCGTTCTTGTGCTTTCGGCATCTATGTCTACACTTTCATCTCTTGTTCTTGCATCAAGCTCGACACTTACTCTTGACTTTATAAAAGAAAAGATTTCAAAAAATATGACCGAGAAAAAACAGGTTTTCGTTATGCGTGTGCTTATAGTTGTGTTTATTGCAGTTTCTGCGGTTATCGCAATTGTTCAGCATAACAGCAACATTACATTTATTGCACAGCTTATGGGCGTATCCTGGGGCGCTTTGGCAGGAGCATTCCTCGCACCTTTCCTCTACGGCTTGTACTGGAAAGGCGTTACAAAAGCTGCCGTTTGGGTCAATATAGCTTTCTCGACAGTCGTTATGATATCAAATGTAGTGGCAAAGGGTATTTTTCCCGCTATTCTTCAATCTCCCATTAATGCAGGCGCGTTTTGTATGCTTGCGGGACTTATAATAGTTCCCGTTGTCAGCCTTGTTACAAAGAAGCCTGATAAGGAAAAGGTTGAAGAGGTATTCTCCTGCTACTCTAAAAATGTTACGGTCTCAATAAAGGACCACATGGGTTAATTTGTTTTTAATATATACATTTCCCGCTTTTGAGCGGCTAATTATGTATTGATTATTTCTTTTTAATGTGCTATAATATTTATGTATTTTTAAAATTAATATATATAAAATTATTTGAATAATTATCTTACAAAACGAAAGTGAGGCAAAATAAATGAAACAGCTTATGTTGGGTAATGAGGCTGTTGCAAGAGGGCTGTATGAAGCAGGATGCTCCTTTGTGTCCAGCTATCCGGGTACTCCCAGTACCGAAATAACCGAATGCGCGGCAAAATACCCCGAAATATACGCAGAGTGGGCGCCTAACGAAAAGGTTGCTATGGAAGCGGCTTTCGGCGCGGCTCTTGCAGGAAAACGAAGCTTTTGCGGTATGAAGCACGTTGGTCTTAATGTTGCAGCAGACCCGCTTTTTACAATATCTTATACGGGTATAAATGCTGGAATGGTTATTGGTGTTGCTGATGACCCCGGTATGCACAGCTCGCAGAACGAGCAGGATTCAAGGCATTATGCAAGGGCGGCAAAGCTTCCTATGCTTGAGCCTTCAAACTCTAAGGAGTCTCTTGAATTTGCTAAGGTAGCTTTTGAACTGTCTGAAAAGTTTGACGCGCCTGTTATTTTGAAGATGTGTACACGTGTTGCACATTCACAGAGCATTGTTGAAACAACAGACCGCGTTGAAAAAGAACAGGTCGAATATGTAAAAAATCCTTCAAAATACATAATGATGCCCGGATTTGCAAAGAAGAGACATCCCATAGTTGAAGAAAGAATGAAGAAAATTGCAGAATATGCAGAAAAGTCTGATTTGAATAAATGGGAAAAGGGATGTGATAACAAGGTCGGTATTATTACGGCAGGTACTTGCTATCAGTACGTTAAAGAAGTGTGCGGAGATGATGTAAGCATACTTAAGCTCGGTATGGTATGGCCTATTTCCGAAAAGCTTATAAAGGATTTTGCTTCTTCGGTAGAAAAGGTTATAGTAGTTGAAGAGCTTGACGGCTTTATAGAAGGCTTTTGCAATGCTATGGGAGTAGAAACAGAGGGCAAGAATTTGTTCTCTGACATTGATGAATTGTCTCAGAACAAGGTTGCTCAGGGGCTCGGAATTGAATACGGAGAAGGTACGGCTGTTGATGCTGTTATTCCCAACCGTCCCCCGGTTATGTGTGCCGGCTGTCCGCACAGAGGACTTTACTATGTTTTGTCAAAGCTGAAATTAAATGTTATTGGTGATATAGGTTGTTATACTTTGGGAGCAGTTGCTCCTCTGAATGCCGTTGACAGTGTTATCTGTATGGGCGCATCGATCTCGGGAGTTCACGGTTTTAACAAGGCGCACGACGGCAAGACCGATGGCAAGACTGTTGCTGTTATCGGAGACTCCACGTTTATGCATTCGGGTATGACGGGACTTGTAAATATTTCTTACAATAATTCAAACAGTACCGTTATTATTCTCGACAATTCCATTACGGGTATGACGGGACATCAGCACAATCCTACAACAGGTTACAATCTTAAAGGAGATCCCGCCGCAAAGGTCGATCTTGAGGCGCTTTGCCGCGCTATCGGTATAAATTCAGTCCGTGTAGTTGACCCCTACGATATTTCAATGTGTGAGACTGTTATCAAAGAAGAGCTTGCAAAGGAAGAGCCGTCTGTTATTATATCAAGACGTCCTTGCGCGCTTCTTAAGTATGTTAAGCATAATACCCCAATTAAAGTTTCTGAAGATAAGTGCAAGAGCTGCAAGATGTGTATGAAGATAGGCTGTCCCGCAATCAGTATGGTTGACGGTAAGGCTGTAATTGATGCAACCCTTTGCACAGGCTGCGACGTATGCACACAGCTTTGCAAATTCGGCGCAATGCAGGAGGCTGAAAAATGAGTAACAACGAAACGAAAAATATAATGATCGTCGGTGTGGGCGGTCAGGGATCTCTTCTTGCAAGTAAGCTTCTCGGAAGATTGCTTCTTACAAAGGGATATGATGTAAAGGTATCAGAGGTTCACGGAATGAGCCAGAGAGGCGGGTCTGTTGTAACATATGTAAAATTTGGTCAAGAGGTATATTCTCCAGTTATTGACGAAGGGGAGGCAGATTTTATTGTGTCATTTGAACTGCTTGAAGCAGCAAGATGGACAAAATATCTTAAGCCGGACGGTAAAATTATTACTAATACACAGCAAATGAATCCAATGCCCGTTGTTACGGGCTCGGCAGAATATCCTGTCGAGTTGGTAGAAAAAATGAAAGCAAAAGGATTTTATGTTGATGCTTTAAATGCACTTGAACTTGCCGAAAAAGCGGGCTCATCAAAGGCTGTAAATCTTGTGCTTATGGGACGTCTTTCCAAGTATTTTAACTTTACCGAACAAGAGTGGATGCAGGCTATTGAAGTGAGTGTTCCTTTGAAATTCCTGGAAATGAACAAAAAGGCTTTTGCACTCGGTGCAAATGAGTAAAGGAGATTAAAATTTATGGATAGATATTATCAGCCGGAGATAGAGACAGCCTCCCGCGAAACAATGGTCGCTCTTCAGAATGAACGTTTGGTTGAAACTGTTAAGAGAGTATATGAGAATGTTCCTCATTACCGCAAGAAAATGGAGGAAATAGGTGTAACTCCTGATGATATTAAGGGTATTGACGACCTTCACAAGCTTCCTTTTAACTATAAGCAGGATTTGCGTGATACATATCCCTACGGAATGTTTGCAGTTCCCATGAAGGATGTTGTAAGACTTCATGCTTCCAGCGGTACAACAGGTAAGCAGATCGTTGTAGGTTATACGGAAAGAGACCTTGATGTATGGTCAGACTGTTGCGCAAGAGCTTTGACTGCGGCAGGCTGTACAGAAGAAGACAAGGTTCACGTTTCATACGGTTACGGACTTTTTACAGGGGGGCTCGGTGCTGATGCCGGTGCTTTGAAATTAGGTGCTGTTACTATTCCTGTATCAAGCGGTAACACACAGAGACAGGTTACAATATTAAAAGATTTTGGTTCAACTATTCTTTGCTGTACTCCTTCATATGCGCTGCATATTGCCGAAACGCTTTATGCGCAGGGCTACACCAAGGATGATATAAGCCTTAAAGCAGGCGTATTTGGTGCTGAACCCTGGACAAACGAAATGCGTCAGCAGATTGAGGACTTGCTTGGAATTAAGGCGTTTGATATATACGGCTTGACTGAAATAATCGGCCCCGGTGTTGGTTTTGAATGTAACGAGCAGACGGGTATGCATATAAACGAAGACCATTTCATAGTCGAAGTTATTGATCCCGATACAGGCGAGGTTCTTCCGGATGGTACACAGGGTGAGCTTGTATTTTCTTGTATTACAAAAGAAGCATTTCCAATACTCCGTTACAGAACAAGAGATATTGGTGTTATTACAAGAGAAAAATGTTCTTGTGGCAGAACCTTGGTTAAGATGACAAAACCCAGAGGTAGAACAGACGATATGCTTATTATCAGAGGTGTAAACGTATTCCCCTCACAGATCGAAACTGTACTTATTGAAAAGGGTTATACAGCAAACTATCAGATAGTTGTTGACAGAGAAAACCACTTTGACAGCATTGAAGTCCGTGTTGAAATAAACAATGAAAATTTCCATGATACAGTTAAAGGTCTTGACAAACAGGCGAAAGAGCTTTCTGATGCACTGAAGGTTATTCTCGGTGTTAACGCGAAAGTAAAGCTTATGGAGCCTAATTCCATTCCGCGTTCAGAGGGTAAGGCTGTCAGAGTTGTTGACAAACGTAAGCTTTTGGATTAAAATAAAAAGGAGTAATTAGTATGGTAAAGCAATTATCAGTATTTCTTCAAAATAAATCGGGCAAGATAGCTTCTGTTACACGTACACTTTATGAAAACGGAATAGATATTCGTGCTCTTTCCATTGCGGATACAACAGATTTTGGCATTTTGCGTATGCTTGTAAACGATGTTGAAAAAGCAAAGGCTGCCTTAGCGAAAGAAAACTGTATTGTGAGTATTAACGAGGTTGATGTTGTGGCTGTTCCCGACAAACCCGGAGGCTTGGCTGAAGTGCTTCAGAAGCTTTCCGATGCACAAATTGACATTGAATATATGTACTCTCTTATAGATAGAGGAACGGATGATGCCTATATGGTATTCCGTCTTTCTGACGAAGCGAATTTGCTGGATGTTCTTGAAGCAAACGGCTTAAAAACTGTTCCCGGTGAAGTTTTGGGACTTAAATGAATTTGAATAGAGGTGTTTTACTAAAATGCAGGAAATGAGCAGAAAAACAAAGCATTTTACCGATTCCGTTATACGCCGTATGACAAGGATCGCTATTGCAAATAATGCAATAAATTTGGCGCAGGGCTTTCCGGATTTTGATCCTCCGAAGGTTCTGACAGACAGACTTGAGGAAATAAGCCAGCTCGGCCCTCACCAGTACCCTATAACAATGGGAGCGCCCAACTTCAGACGCGCATTGGCTGAAAAGTGCGGACGTTTTATGGGAAGAAAGATCGATCCCGAAACAGAGGTCGTTGTAACCATCGGTTCAACCGAAGCTATGGTAGATACGCTTTTTGCGATAACAAATCCGGGTGATAAAATAATTATGTTCTCACCTTATTTCGAGAACTACCGCGCACAGACTCTTCTTGTTGACTGCGAACCAATATTTGTTCCTCTTATCCCACCCGTTTTTAACTATGATGCAAATGTACTCGAAGATGCATTTAAGCAGGGTGCAAAGGCTATTCTTATCTGTAACCCCTCAAACCCCAGCGGTAAGGTGTTTACTGAATCTGAGCTTAAGCAGATAGCGGATCTTGCAATCAAGTATGATACATATGTTATTATGGATGAGGTTTACGAGCACATCGTTTATGAACCCCATAAGCACATCTATATGAACAGCCTTCCGGGTATGTGGGAAAGAACTATTTCCTGCAGCAGCTTGTCGAAGACATACTCGATTACAGGCTGGAGACTGGGTTATGCTATCGCTCCCCAAGAGATTATGGACAGGATCAAGCAGTACCATGACTTTAATACCGTCGGTGCACCTTCTCCGCTTATGGAAGCGGCAGTTGTCGGACTTGAACTTCCCGATAGCTACTATGATGAATTTGGTCAGCACTATGCTCACATGAAGAAGATATTTACAGAGGGACTTGACAGACTTGGCATTGAGTATTCCGACCTACAGGGAACATACTTTGTTCTTGCAAACATTGGTCAGTTTATGAAGAAGGGACAGACAGACGTTGAATTCTGTGAAGAGCTGGCGGCAAAGGTAGGCGTTGCAGCCGTTCCCGGAACATCCTTCTTTATGGAAGATGTAAGAGATATTGTAAGACTTCACTTTGCGAAGAAAGACGAAACGCTCTACACAGCCCTCGAAAGACTTGCAACTATCAAGCAGAAATTGTTTTAAAAACAATATAGGTAAGTATATAGAAAATAACAGAGATAAGGAATTGATTTACAAATCTCTGTTATTTTTTTATAAATAAAGAAATAGCAAGGTTTTATTTAAGTTTTACTCTGAAAATAAGCCTTTTAAGCGCCTTTGCGTTAAATGGAATAAGGGGATAGAGATAAGATCTGTTTTCGTTTACTGTTTTATTGGATGCAATCAGAATAACGGACAGTATTATGCCTATTATAAATCCCCAAATATTAAGCAGGGCAGTAAGGGCAAGCAACATTACGCGCAAGAATTTAAACGCATATCCAAGCTCGTTGCTTGGTTGCGCAAAGTTTGCCAGTGATACGAATGCCATATATAAAATTACCTCCGGTATGAACCATCCGCTTTGTACGGCGTATTCGCCTAAAATAAGACCGCCTATAATGCTTAATGAGTTGTTTAAAGCATTCGGGGTGTTTAATGAAGCAAGCTTTAGTCCGTCTATTGCAAGTTCAAGGATAAAAAGCTGAATTATTATGGGAAGTCCGCCTGTATATGATACCTTTATAAACTCTAACCAGCGCGGCAAAAACTGTGGGTTGCTTATAAGCAGATACCAAAGGGGAGTTAATATAACCGTGAGCCCGAATATGAATATGCGAAGAAGTCTCATATATGAACCTACTAACGGCGGATGGTAATAGTCGCCCGTTTCCTGCATAAAGTCAAAAATGGACGTTGGCAGTATCATAGCTTCGGGTGAATTGTCGCAAAGAATAATAATGCTACCCTCAAGAAGCATTGCCGCCGCAGCATCGGGGCGCTCGGTATATCTTATTTTTGGAAAGGGATTGTACCATTTTTGGGTAACAAGACATTCAGCTAAGCTTTCGTGTCCCATAGCAAGACCGTAGACATTGATGTTTTTTATTTTTTCAACAATTTTTTTTACATATTTTTTATCTGCCTTGTCTGCCATATATACTACAGCAACGTCTGTTTTTGTATACTCACCAACGGTAAGTCTTGTGAAGGTTAGATTAGTGCTTCTTATTCTTCGTCTTATAATAGCAGTGTTTTTGAGTAACATCTCGACAAATCCGTCTCTTGCTCCGCGTATTACTCTTTCGTTTTCGGGTTCGTCAACTTCTCTTGCGGGGAATATTCGCGCGTTTATATATATTCCTGCGCCTACGCCGTCAATAAGCAATACAGTTTCGCCTTTTAAGACCGAGTCGGTAAGTGTCTCAATATCAGTTGTTTGTTTGACCTCGATATATGGAATATTAGCATTAATAAAGTCTGCTGGGGAGGTATTGTCCGGCATGGCGGAATTAATGTTTTCCATGAAGAATTCGACAAGCCGTTCTAATAGGTCGCTTCGCACACAGCCGTCTATAAAGTAAAGATATGCTTTTTTTCTGTATAAGGTAAGTTCTCTTCTTGTTATATCAAAGCTTTCGTCAACTCGAAGCTTTTTTTCAAATGTTGCTACAAAATCCTTGAAGGTAATGTTTGACATAAAAATCTCCATAAATATTGCAAATACTTTAAATACATTATTTACAATTTTAAAGAGAAATATAACAAAAACAGCGCTGTCTATCAATAAAACAGCACTGTTTTCATGTTGTCAGTCTTCTTTTTTCTTGTCGCTGTTGTCCTCATCATCATTTTCGTCCTCTGCAATAATTTTTGAGACGAGAGCAGATTCTACACGGAGGTCAACAATTTTTTCTACCTTTATTTTAAGCCCCTTTGCTTCAACCTCGGGGGTTGAACCATCATCGGGGATGGAGGGCATTTCCGAGAATACAAGACCGCCCAGAGTCTTGTATTCTTCGGTTTCGTAGTCAATCTCAATATCAAGTGTTTCGCTAATATCGTCAAGTTGAGTTGTTCCTGCAATTCTCCAAAGGTTATCTTCGAGCTTTGTTATATCGGGTTTGTTCTGCTCGTCGGACTCGTCGTAAATGTTACCTACAATTTCTTCAAGCAGGTCTTCGAGGGTGATAACGCCCATTGTGCCGCCAAACTCGTCTACAACTATACACATATGAACATGAGTTTTCTGCATATCCTTGAACAAAACATCGGCCCGAACAGATTCATGCACAAATTTTGCGGGTTTAACCAACTTTCTAAGGTCAGGTGTATTGTCCTTTAAATTTTCCATTAAAAACTCGCGGGTCCTGAGTATACCTATAATATTATCCAAATTGTCTTCGTATACAGGAAATCTTGAATAACCAGAGTCTTTTATTATCTGCATAATTTCCTCGGGAGTGCTTGAAACATCAAGAAATGTTACGGCTGTGCGGTGTATCATAATTTCGTTTACCGCCGTATCGCTGAATTCAAAAATGTTTTCAATCATTTCTTTTTCGTCAGCGTCAATAGTGCCTTTTTCTTCTCCGATGTCTATCATAAGTCTTATATCGTCTTCGGACACGGTTTCTTCTTCTTCCTTTGGGTTAATACCGCAAAGACGGAGAACTCCGTTTGTGGATACGGTCATAAACCAAACGATAGGCTTTAATACAGTAGCAAGACCGTTAATAAATCCGCATACCCTTCGGGCAAATTTTTCGGAATTTTTCATTGCTATCCGTTTCGGTACAAGCTCACCTAAAACAAGGGTAAAATATGAGAGGATAAGAGTTATAAAAATAACAGCAACAGCATCAAGTGTGGGTCTTATCGACTCATTAAACTTTAATGTGTTTATCATCCAGTTTACAAGTTTGTCCGAGAAACTGTCTGCCGCAAACGCGGAGCCGAGAAATCCGGCAAGAGTTATGCCTATCTGAATTGTTGAGAGAAAGCCTGTGGGTTCTTGCACCATTTTAAGCATTTTTTCTGCTTTTTTGTCGCTTTCTTCCGATTGATGTTTAAGCTTATTTTCGTTTAGTGATACAAAAGCGATCTCAGTCGCTGCAAAAAATGCATTTAAAAGTATTAGCAAAAGTTGTAAAAACAATTGCGGTAAAATGTCCATTATAATCTCCTGAATATATTAAAAAATTATGTTTTATTGTACTTTCTGTTAAAATAAGATAGTGTATCAACAGTTGAGAATTTTTGAATACTGATGGCAAGAGGGTGGAGATATTATTTTTGTGTCGACTTTTTTGCGTTGTTTCAACGCAAAAAAGGCACAACAACAAATCGGAATATCTATGATTCTCAATTTATAAATTATGCCTATATTTTCACATTCTGATACAGTAGTGAAGCTCAAACAGTTTTTATCGTCAATATTACCGTATGTACTGATATTTATTTGCATAGCTATAATAACAGCTAAAATAAAGCAAACAAATATTGCAGATCTTCTTAAATTACATCGCGGTATGGGCGATTCGTCCACGTAACTGTACCTCTTTCTTTAATAATATCTTAATTATTTTATCATATGTGTATAGACTTTTCAATATTATAACACAAAAATTAATATATTGTACATAATTATAATATTAAAGAAGCGTATTATAATATTTTTTCATTGCCAAGGCATCTTCTGCCATAGTTCCGTCGGATTCGCATATTATTCTTGGAGATACATTTTCTCTTACAATTGCTTCCATAAGCGGCTCAAAGGGAGGACCGAATACGGTGTCGTCAAAAGTCAAATGCTTTTTTTCACCCGAGTTTGTATACTCAATTTTTGAGAAATGGCAGTGCAGAGTATCGGCATATTTTTTACCTAACTTGTTTGCTATTTTATCAAATACTTTTCTGTAATCATCAACAGAAGCAAAAAGATTACCTATATTACGCGCATTCAGATGTCCAAAATCAACAACGGGACACAGTCTTTCGTCAATAGAACAAATATCGAGTACTTCATCAAGAGTACCCAACTGATTAAGCTTGCCCATTGTTTCAAGAGCAAGTGTAACGCTTGTGTTACCTACAGCTTCAAGCGCTTTTGTCATGGTGTCCTTTGCAAGTTCAACAGCTTCTTGTCTTGATATTTTGGAAGCGCTTCCTGTATGGATAACAATAAGCTCTGCGTTCATAAGCTCCGCCGCCTTAACGCTTTTTGTTATATAGTCAATGCTTTTTAGTCTCTTTTCGGGTTCTATTCCCGAAAGAGATATATAATACGGAGCATGAAGAGACATTTTTATATTATGCTTTTTTGCTTCATTACCTATTTTTTTAAATGTATCATCACTGCCGAAAAGACCTTTGCCTGCCTGATATTCATAGCAGTCAAGACCAAAGTTTGCTACCCATTCGGGTGCATCAACGGTACTTTTTTTGCCCGAAGCGTAAAATGACAGTGAGTTTCCGCCGGGACCGAATAATGCGCTCATATATTTTTCTCCGATTTCTTTTTATAGTAGTGCTTTATAAAAGGTTTTTCAATGGATGATTTAAATCTGAAAAACGGAGTTTCCACTTTTTTTATTGTTGGAACCCACACGGCAGTTATACCTGACAAACGAGCTGTAATTACATCGGTCAAAAGCTGGTCGCCCAACATAATTGAGTTTTTCTTATCATCTTTTAATATTTGAATAGCTCTTTTAACAGTTTTGCGAGAGGGTTTGCCTGACTTATAAAGATATGGAACACCTAATTTTTCGTTAAACTTTTCAACTCTTGCTTTATCATTGTTTGAAACAAGTATAATTTTTATTCCGTTTTCTTGGAGAGATTTTATCCAATTACATACATCATCTGTCGGGTCGGGCATATCATACGGAACAAGGGTATTGTCAATATCGCACAATACACAGCTTTTTCCTATACTTTTCAAAAAAGACGGAGTAACCCCCTTGTACGTATCAAAATCATAATCCGGTAGTAAAATATGCTTCATTTTTTTCCTCTTATATTAAAATTTGATTATATTCTATCATATATTTGTTTTTTTAACAAGATAGAATACAATAAAATAAAAAAATAGTTTTTTAGAGGTAAAACAGGAAATACTATTTACAAATTGTTAGTAATATGTTATTATTTTATTAAACAAGATAAACTTGTAATAAATCATTAGGAGAAAGTATTATGACAAGAAAAGAGATTAAATCATTAGCAAAGCAGCAAATTAACGGTAAGATTGGCATACTGTTTGTAATTTCATTAATTATCTATCTTATTACAATTGCTGTTAATTCTGTTCCCGGTGTCGGTCAACTTGCATCCACCTTTGTTATTACACCTGCATTTACTTTTGCAATGACTGCAATATATTTAAATATTGCATCTTCAGATGATTACAGGCCTAAGGTAGGAGATGCGTTTAGTAAATTTGACAGCTTTTGGCTCGCGTTTAAAATTACTTTTCTTACCGGACTTTTCACTTTCCTTTGGTCATTACTTTTTGTAATTCCCGGAATCGTAAAAGCACTTTCTTATTCACAGGCTATGCGTATAGCTGTTGAAAACCCTGGTATAGGTGCTCGTGAGGCAATAAAAAAATCGCAAGAAATGATGAACGGACACAAGATGGATTTGTTCATTCTCGGATTGTCTTTTGTCGGATGGATAATTTTGGGTATGTTTACTTTTGGTATTCTTTATATTTGGCTCATTCCTTATATGAATGCTGCAATGACTGTATTCTATAATAATATCAACCCCCGCACTGCTCAGACAGAGTTTGAATCTGCTGAATTTGTTGAATTTGAACAGTAAAACACTACATAATATTTACTCCGTATATTTGGGTTAGAACCTAAGTATACGGAGTTTTTTATAAAAAACAAAAAAACCGTGAGGGGAACACGGCTTTTTGTTTTTTAAAGCTGTAAAGCTTTAAAGGGGAATAAATAGGGATAGATTAGGAGAATTTATTTTTCAAACGCAAATTATCGGCAATCATGGCGATAAATTCGCTGTTTGTGGGCTTTCCTCGGTTGTTTTGGATTGTGTAGCCGAAGTATGAGTTTAAGGTGTCGATATCCCCTCTGTCCCAAGCAACCTCGATTGCGTGTCTAATGGCGCGCTCAACTCTTGAGGATGTGGTGGAATACTTCTGCGCCACAGAGGGATAAAGTATTTTAGTAACCGAGTTTATTATGTTATTGTCTTCTATAGCCATCATAATTGCTGTACGCAGATACTGATAGCCTTTTATGTGTGCGGGTACACCTATTTGATGTATAATTTTTGTTATCTGTGTTTCCATATCCGACTGGGAGGGAGATGATTTTTGTGAAAAGGACTTTTCTGACATGGGGCGGTTTTTGCTTGTAATTCTGATTATACGTTCTTTAAGGGTAGAATAGTCAAGAGGCTTGACAAGACAGTATTCCGCACCGGCTTCAACTGCCTCGGCAAAAATATTCGCGTTGTTTACCATAGAAACAACAATAAATGCAGGAGACTTGTCCATGTCTTTTACTCTGTTTATAACTTTTATGCAGTCAAGCTTTGACAGCCATGCATCTATAATAACCACATCGGGACGAATAAGTCTTATTTTGTTTTCAGCATCTTCTCCGTTTGATGCAAAGTCGATTTGTTTAAAACCGTGTCGGGAAAGGTTGTCCCTGCAGCTTGTACGAAAATCGCTGTTTTCGTCAGCAATAAGTATTCTTATTGATTGTTCCATTTTACCACACACTCCGTATTTACTTTATTCTGTATTTCTTGAATATATATTACCATAATTTTCCAATTTATGCAATAGTTTTTAAAAAAAATACTTACTAAAAATTTATGTCGAAAAGTGGTCAACATTACCAAATATTAACAAACATTAAAAATTAGCGTTGGGAAATAGCTGTTTTACTGTGTTTTTAATTAAATACTGCTATATATGTATATGTTCAAGAAATAATTAACGGTAAATATTTTATTAAAATACGAGCTTTCATTTTAAAAATAAAAACTGCCGAAGAAACTCGGCAGAGAAAAAATTTATGATTTTTTTAGATAATCTACTTGAGTTTTGGTAAGATGCCTCCAGCTTCCCGGAGCAAGATCCCCCAGCTTTATGTTTCCGATAGCTACACGCTGAAGTTTTGTTATTTCAAGCTCGGTCTGCTCGCACATTTTTCGTATTTGTCTGTTTCTACCCTCATAAAGCTCCATACGGATAACGGTGTAGTTGTCTTTTCTTGTTATTATATCGCAGATTACGGGCTGTATCTGATAGTCATCAATTATCATAGGCTGTTTAAGTTTTTTTAGCTGTTCGGGGGATATTTCGCTTTTTACCTTAACGTGATAAATTTTGGGGATACGATGCTTTGGGTGCATAAGCTTATTTGCAAGGTCGCCGTCATTGGTAAAAAGAAGCAGACCTTCGGAATCCATATCAAGCCTTCCTATAGGGTATACTCTTGTACCAATATTTTCAATAAGTTCTGCGACGCACTTTCTTGATTTGTCATCTGACAGCGTTGTAACATAACCTCGCGGCTTGTTCAGCATAATATATACCTTGCGCTCGGTAAATTTTATTTCAACAAGTTGTCCATTATATGTAACCCGGTCTTTGCCGGGATATATTTTTTGTCCAAGCTCGGCAGGCTGTCCGTTAACTTTTATTTTACCTGCTTCGATCTCCTTTTCTGCGGCGCGGCGGCTCATAAGTCCTGCTGTGGAGATATATTTTTGAAGTCGCATCTCTTCCATATTATATAGTGCTCCTAAAAAATTCCAAATAATTTTTTCTTGATTGTTTTTTGTTTAACATTATTTTGTGCAAGAAGATCAACTCTGCCTATTTCTTCTCCGTTGTTGTAAAATATGACCTGTCCCAAACATTCGCCTTCTTTTATGGGGGCAAATAAAAACCTGTCCATGATGATCTCGCTTGTTATATTTGCGTTATTCTTTTCACAGGTATATTTTAACCCTCCGGGGTTAGTAACCGTTACATAATCGGTCTCACCACCCACAACAGATATCTTAAAATTCATTTCTTCGGGAGATGCAAGATTAAAGGTTTCAATATTTTCAAAACCAAGGTCAAGCATAGCTCTGTGGTCATTCCAGTCATCAGGGGCATTAAGGGTAACGGCAATTATAGTCGTACCGTCTCTCTCTGCTGCCGAAACAAGACATCTTCCGGTCATTTTTGTAAAGCCTGTTTTAACTCCGATAGCATCGTCGTATATCCTTAATAATTTATTATGATTAACAAGTACACGCGAGCCGTCGCCGTTATTTAACGGAATAACTGTTTTTACCGTAGAAACAATTTGTCTGAAGGTCTCGTTTTGCAGCGCGTATTTAGTTATAAGAGCCAATTCATATGCTGTCGTATAGTGGTTTTCATCATACAAGCCGTGTGGATTGGTAAAGTGAGTATCTTTTAAACCTATTTGTTGTGCTTTTTTGTTCATAAGGTTGGCAAACTCATCAACACTGCCTGCTACCTCTATTGCAATTGCAGTTGCGGCATCATTTGCACTTTGCAGAAGCAGGGCATAAAGCAAGTTTTTCATAGTCAGCACTTCACCGTGCGCAAGATAAATCGATGAGCCTTCAATACCCACCGCTTCATCTGCAATTTTTATTTCTTTATCAAGTGGATAGTTTTCTATTGCAACCAACGCTGTCATAATTTTTGTTGTACTCGCCATACCGCGCCTTGTGTGCGCATCTTTTTCGTAAACAACAATACCGCCATCGCCGTCGATAACAACGGCGCTTTGCGCGGATGTATTCAAGGCTGATGCGCTTATGCACATACTGCATAGAATAACTGCTGCAATAAAAAATATATATATTTTTCTTTTCATATAAAAACTCCGTTTTGTGAAAAAGATATTATTTGTTTTTTAGAAGAAAAAACTATTGTAATATTATTTATTATATTTCGGAGTGTTTTATATACAAAAATGTCAAATGTAAAATATTTGATTATTCGTTGTTTTTTTCTTTTGCAAAAACATTTTTAATTTTTTCAATTATATCGGGGGATTTTTCAATAATGTTGCCGACAGTTGCAATTTTATTTGTTGTAGTATCGGGCATAGACATATTGAGAAGCTCAACGGTAGAGTCGGGCTTAATAACCAAAAATGCCATAGGTGTAACGGCAACGCCGGTTCCGGAACCGCCGCCGAAGTTGTTATCTTTTGCATTTTGTTCTTTTTTTGAGGAGTAGTCAAGTCCGCCTGAGGCAAAGCCCATGGAAATTTTTGATACGGGAATGATAGTAATTCCTCCTGTTGTATTAACAGGGTCGCCGATAACGGTATTTGCTTCGACAATACCTTTTATGCTGTCAAGTGTCGTTTTGATAATATCGTTCTGTTTGCTGTCCATAGTATTCCTCCTGAGAGTTGATTGTATTTAAATATTAATTTATTCCTTCAGTTGTTTGATTAAGGTTTTTTGTGCTTCTTTTTTTTAGATATCCCATAAAAAATTTAATCGCAAGAGAGAGCGCGTGCCATACACGAAGAGCTAAGGTTATGTTGATCTTAGCTTCTGTTTTTCCTTCCAAAAAGTCGGGATGTACGGTAATGCTGTTTCGTTTTTTTACATCAATGTTTGTTATGTTTGAAAAAAGCTCTATGATGTATGCTAACGATTGTGATACAGCGCCGTATATAACTGCTGTTTTGGCGGGATCGTCTGCTCCGAGTCTTATATGGATTTTTACTATTTCAATTTTTAAATAGCGCCCGAATGGAGACATAACGTTTTCGAGAATTATTTTTACAAGCTCAAGTATGTCTTTGACTTGTGTTGCCTTATCTTTCTTTTTTGAAGCTTCATCAGTGGAAGATTGGCTTTGATCATCTTTCTTTTTAGAAGACTTTTTGTTAAGCTTGTTCTGTTTTTTTTGCAAATTTTTCAAAGAGTAGTTTTTGGACTTCAGTTTCTTTTTTTGTTTTGGAAAAAGGACAATGTTAAACAGTAAAACTTTTACTTTTACCGAAAGCTCATTTTCGTAAACGAGGCAGAGCTTTACCTTCAAAAACAGAAGAAGTATAAGTAATACGAGCGGTATTAATAAAATAAGCCACCACATAGTCATTTTCTCCTCTGTATCAAAATTGATTATTCTTTATTTTCGTTTTCGTCTATATCAAAGGTAAGCATTTCCACCGAGGGAAGCTGATCAAGGGAGGAAAGTCCGAAACAACGCAGAAAATCGAGGGTTGTGCCGTAAAGAGATGGTCTGCCGGGAACGTCAAGTTTTCCTTTTTTTTCGATAAGATTTTTTTCGAGCAGGAGTGCTATGGAATATGAGCTGTCAAGTCCTCTTACTTGGTCTATATATGCGCGTGTTACCGGCTGATGATATGCAATTATAGCAAGGACTTCGAGTGATGAATTTGAGAGGTTGCCTCTGCCTTGCTTGATCCCCAAAGCAAGCTTAACATATGATTCATACTCGCTTTTTGTGCAAAGCTGACAGGCTTTATCAAATTTTATAAGCTGAACACCTCTGGGAATGTCGCTGTTGTTGTATTTTTCTTCATATGCCGAGATCATTTCTTTTGCAACGGCAGGTGTTACCTCAAGAATGTCTGCAAGCTTGTCATATGTAACCGGATGTCCTGCGGCGTAGAGCACTGCTTCTATAATTTCAAAATTTCTTGAAATATCAAGTTCATTCTGCATATTCTGTTACTGCCTTTCGGTTAGAATGTGTATTGAGTATAATATCCAGTCTGCCGTCTTCTTTTTCTGCAAGCTCAATTCGTCTTGCTTTTGCAAGTTCAAGTATGGCCATGAAAGAAGCAACAAGCTCGGAACGGTTTTCGCAAAGAAGCATAAGGGTATCAAAAGATTCTCTTTCTTTTTTTCGGAGTCTTTTCATAATGCTCAGTATTTTTTCGGATACCGAAACCATACGTCCCCGCAATAAAGGAGCAAATACTTTTTCGGGCGGAGCAGAATAAAGCTTGCTTCTGTTTATAAGCCTTACAAAAGCCTTTTGCAAAAGCGCTGAATCCATATCGGTAGGCTGTTCGTCTCTTCTTATGGGAAAAACATCGCTTTCTTTTGCAAATCTCCCCGAATACTCGGAGAACATACCGTTAAGAAGTATTGCAGCTTCTTTTGCTTTTTTATATTCAAGCAAAGCGGCGGCAAGGGCGGCTCTCGGGTCTTCCTCGTCTTCTTCCTCTTGTTTGGGGAAGAGCATACGGCTTTTTATAAGCATAAGCTCAGATGCCATTGCTATAAATTCACCCGCAATATCCATATCCATTTTTTCCATCAGCGAAAGGTATTCCATATACTGATCAAGGATTAGAGAAATAGGAATATCGCAAATGTCAATTTTGTTTTTTGAAATAAGCGAGAGCAGAAGGTCAAGAGGTCCTTCGAATACTTCAAGCTTGTATTTTGGTGTTGTATCTGTCATATTATAAATCCTGTCAAAAAGTTTATAATGCTTATCATTCCGTTTGAAAGCCAGCCTACTATCATATTCAACGGTCTGTAAATAAATCCTGTCCAAAGTGAGACCAAAAGTATAATTTGAATTATATGCTCATATTTCATTAAATTGAAATAAAGTCTGTCGGGCAGAAATACAAGTGCAAGTCTTGAGCCGTCAAGAGGAGGTATGGGAATAAGATTAAATACAGCCAGTGAAAGATTCATATAGTGGAACATACTGAAAAAAGTCAACAGTACTGTATAGAGATTTATCGTAAATACGTTATTTCCGTTCAATAGAGACGGATTTTTAATATATATAATATTTACAATCGCAAGCAGTATAAGTCCCAAGAATGAAAGTAATATGTTTGAAAGCGGGCCTGCCAAAGCTGTTATAGCCATGCCTTGTTTCGGTTTGTTAAAACGCCTTGCATTAACGGGAACTGGTTTTGCCCAGCCAAAGCCGAACAAAAACATACATATTGTTCCTATAATGTCAAGATGCTTTATAGGGTTAAGTGTAAGTCTGCCGAATGCTTTTGCCGTTGGATCGCCCATTTTGTATGCCGCATATCCGTGGGCACATTCATGGAATGAAAGTGCGATCAAAACTATAGGTATACGGAGTACAAGCTCAATTGGGTCAAAATTACCCGAAAGAATATCACTTATCATAAGTCATTCCTTATCAGATCATCGTAGCTTTCTCTTGCTACGGCGATGTATTTCTTATCTTTTGCTACCATAATAACGGGCGGACGGGGAAGTCTGTTGTAATTTGAAGCCATAGAGTAGTTATATGCGCCTGTACACAAAACAGCCAGTATGTCGCTTTTTACCGGATTTGCAATTTTTGTGTTTTCGGCAATCAGATCACCGCTTTCACAGCAACGGCCGGCAACAGTGCAGGTGTAGTCCGCCTTGTCTCCTGCTTTGTTTGCGATCATACAGGTGTAAAGTGATTGATACAAAGCGTATCTTGGGTTGTCGGGCATACCGCCGTCAACGGATACATACTTTTTAAAACCGGGGATCTCCTTGACGCTTCCCACTGTATAAAGGGTAAGCCCTGCTGCTGCAACAAGAGAGCGACCGGGTTCCATAAGTATTATAGGTAAATTTATACCGTGTTTTTCAGCATATGAATTAATTTTCTCGGCAATTTTGTCAATGTTTTTACTATAATCAATAATCGGGTCTTCTTCTATATAACGTACACCCATACCGCCGCCAAGATTAAGAATTTTTATTTCGTAGCCTGTTTCATCTTTTATCTGTTTGATAAATTTTATCATAATTTCTGCGGCATCCGTAAACGGCTCACATTCAAATATCTGCGAACCAATGTGGCAGTGAATACCGCATAGGTAAATATTAGGCATAGATAACGCTTTTTTTACAATGTCTATAGCCTGCCCTGTTTCAATAGCCGAGCCGAACTTGGAGTCAACATTTCCTGTAATTACCGCTTTGTGTGTATGGGGGTCAATTCCGGGGGTTATACGAAGTAGGATTTTTTGCTTAATGTTTCTTTCGCCTGCCTGACGATCAACTTCAAGCAGTTCCTCGTTATTATCGACAACAAAATAGCCTATCTTGCAGTTTAATGCAAATTCGATATCCTTTTCGGTTTTGTTGTTTCCGTGAAAGTAAACATTTTCCATATTGAAGCCGGCTTTGTATGCGGTATAAAGTTCACCGCCGGAAACAACATCACAGCCAATGCCTTCTTCTTTTGCTATTTCATATATTCTTTTACATGAAAAAGCTTTGCTTGCGTAAAGGGGCATGCTGCCTTTTCCAAAGTTCCTTTCAAGAGCTGTTTTGTACGCTCTGCAGTTTTGTCTGATAAGCTCTTCGTCCATAATATAAGTAGGCGTACCGTATTCTTTGGCAAGTTCTACAGTATCAAAACCGCCAAAAGTAAGGTGGTTTTCGCTGTTAATACCTAAATTTTGATGTAACATATTATTTCTCCGTAAAAATAGGTTTATTTCAATGGTCGCAACAGTTGATTATTTGTGCCCACACCTCGTCTTTTCCCTCGTTTTTCAAAGAGGAAAAGGGAATGATGGGGGTATCTTCTTTAACTGAAGGATGGTTTTTAATATATTCAAGCATCTTGTTTCTGTCGGTTTTGTTCGTTTTGTCCGATTTGGTAACCACTATGAAATAGGGAATACCTACAGTATTCAGATAGTCAAGCATCATTTCGTCATCAGCAGTTGGACCTGCTTTCATATCAATAAGCTGAGCCACTGCTTTCAGCGAGTTGTCTCCCTCGTTTCTTGCCGTGAAAAAGCCATCGGTCAACGCTGACCATCTTTTTTTATCCTCTCCGCTACGTTTTGCGTACCCATATCCCGGAAGGTCTACAAGGTATAATTTTTTATCTACCGAGTAAAAGTTGACGGTTATAGTCTTACCGGGGGCAGAGCTTACGCGGGCTAATTTTTTTCTGCCGAGCAGGGTGTTGATAAGTGAGCTTTTTCCTACATTAGATCTGCCCGAAAAGGCGATCTGCGGCAATGAAAATGAGGGGAACTGTTTTGTAGTTCCTGCTGTTATTTCAAGCGTGGAATTTTGTATATTTAACTTCATACCGACCTCGTTGCTCGTGTTTTGGTTGTGGGAATGTCCAAACAAGTGTTGTTTTTCAGTTTTTCAAGAACTGTATTTTTTGATGCCTTTTCATCTGCAAATGCGTTTTTTGCAACATCATCAAAGGTTGAGCAGAGTATTATCTCAAGATTTTCTTTTGCCAAATTGTCAAGCTCTTCAAGGTCTTTGGCGTTATCGGCGGGAATAAGAACGGTTTTTACCCCTGCCATATATGCCGCCATAGTTTTTTCACGCAGACCTCCGATTGCAAGTACTCTGCCGCGAAGGGTTATTTCTCCAGTCATTGCAACGTCGCGCCGTACCTTTCTTTGTGTCAGTTCGCTTAAAAGCGCTGTTGTAAGGGTAACTCCTGCCGACGGGCCGTCTTTCGGAACGGCACCCTCGGGAACATGGATATGTATATCTTTGTTCTTGTAGAAATCGGGATCAACGCCGAATTTCTCGCTGTTGCTCCTGATATAGCTTACCGCCGCTTTTGCGGACTCTTTCATAACATCACCCAAAGACCCCGTAAGCTCGACCTTACCTGTGCCGGTCATGGTAGTCGCTTCTATTTTTAACAAGTCGCCGCCGACTGAAGTATATGCAAGTCCGTTTACAGTTCCTATTTCATCATGCTCGAAAATTGTATCGGGCAACACTTTTCTTCCGCCAAGATAATCTGCAATGTTTTTATCGGTAAGACGGACAGAGGTTATCTCGTTTTCAACAATTTTCTTTGCTGATTTACGGCAAATAGAGCCTATTTCTCTTTCAAGGTTACGCACACCTGCTTCACGGGTATAAAAATCTGTTATTTCGTATATAGCGCTGTCATCAAAGCGAAGCTGTTTCTTTGTAAGTCCGTGGCGTTTAAGCTGTTTGGGAATAAGATGATTTTTTGCTATTGCAAGTTTTTCGGTGCGTGTATATATCTGAAGCTCTATAACTTCCATTCTGTCAAGCAGTGGTTTCGGAATGGTGTCAAGGGTGTTTGCGGTTGCAATAAATACACATTCCGAAAGGTCGAAGGGAAGCTCAATAAAATGATCTCGGAAGTTTTTGTTTTGTTCTCCGTCAAGAACCTCAAGAAGAGCTGATGAAGGGTCTCCGTGAGAATCGCGTGTAAGCTTATCCACTTCATCAAGCAAAATCAGAGGATTTTTTACTTTTGCCTGACTTATGGCGTTGATTATTCTGCCGGGCATAGAGCCTACATATGTTTTTCTGTGTCCTCTTATATCTGCTTCATCTCTGATACCACCTAAAGCTACGCGGACATATTTTCGGTTCATCGCAGTCGCAATAGACTGTGCGACCGAAGTCTTACCCGTTCCGGGAGGGCCGACAAGACATATTATCTGATTTTTAAGCTCGGGATTTAGTTGTTTTACCGACAGATATTCAATGATTCTTTCTTTTACTTTTTCAAGTCCGTCATGATCTCGGTCGAGTATCTTTCTTGCATATAACGTATCAATTCTGTCTTTTGTCTTTTTATTCCAAGGAAGCTCAATACAGGTATCAAGATATGTTCTGATAACTGCGCTTTCAGCAGAGCCGAAAGGACTTTTCTGAAGCTTATATACTTCCTTTACGAGTTTTTGTTCGATTTCCTTGGGAAGCTTTTTGCTGTATATAGCATCAAGATAATCTTCGATTTCGTTGTCGCCGTCTCCGTAGCCAAGCTCACCTTGTATGACCCTCATCTGTTCACGGAGATAGTGTTCTCTTTGATTTGATTCAAGCTTTGCTACTACTTTTTTGTGAACTAAAAGCTCGGTTTCAAATATTCTGGTTTCTTTTTCCATTATAACATTGAGTTTTTCAAGACGCTTAAAAGGGTCAAATTCATCAAGAACAGTTTGCTTGTCTTCAATTGCGGTAAGCAGGTTGCAGGCGATATAGTCGGCAAGAAAACCCAAAGTTTTTATGGTCTTGACAGATAGTTTTATATCTTCGGAAAGGTTTGGAATAAACTTTGCAAACTTTTCAAAGGTTTGAACAGTTTCACGTATCAAGGCTTCACCTTTAATGCCGCCTTCGTTTTCGGCTGTTATCTTCTTGCACAGGGTGTCTGCAAATATTTTGTCTCCCTTTACGTTGACCGAAACAAGAGATGCTCGGCAAAGTCCATCAAAAACAATACGCAGGTTACCGTTTGGAAGCTTCAGGAAATCCTTTACCTTTGCCGCTGTACCGACTTTTTCAAAATCTTCAACCTTGTCGTACTTTTTGCTTGTAATATCTTTTAAAGAAATGAGCAATACCGGCTCATCAATTTCCTTTGCAAGGATGCAAGCCTTTTTTGCTGCTTTGTCTGATATTTCAACGCTCTGTGGTATGGATGGAAATACCGTAATTCCTCTTAGAACCACGAGCTGTAACGTCATTTTTTCTGCTTTTTCTATGTATCTTATCATTTAAATCTCCTTGAATAATTGCGGGTATTCTTTTTGTAAAAAAGTTAATTTCGGCATAATACACCATATTAACAATGTATTATAGCATATAATAAATAAAATTTCCACTATTTTTTTATTAATTATTATAAAATAATGAAAGAAGGCGGATATAATCCGCCCAAAATGTAAATTTATATTTTATTCTCCGTAAATTGCGGGCATTTTTCTTTTATGACTGCTTATACGGTGGTAGCGGTCAATGATTACCTTGTCGTGCTCAGTTGCTTTCCCGTAAGTAATATATTCTTCAATTGCGGCGTAGGTAACTCCCATTTCATTTTCGTCTGTCTGTCCTTCAAAAAGTCCTGCAGAGGGGGCTTTTTTTATTATGGAGGAGGGGGCGTTCAAATATTCAAGAAAC
>JAZRIJ010000017.1:0-34327 GCA_045645205.1 Eubacteriales bacterium | reverse complement strand
TCATTGTTGTACAATTACCTCGTTGTTTTGTTGTTGGTTTTTTGTGGTGATTAAATTATACAACAAAGCAAGCGGTTACTCAATACCTTTCGGCATTGAATAACCGCTTTTCTTTTTTGACTGAGTTAATGACTCAGCCCCACACTTTAGTGTGTCGGAGAGGGACACAAAAAGCCGATAGAACTTAATCTATCGACTTTTCTTTTTCGCTTATTCTTTCTTGTATTGTCCTATCAATCACAGAACAGACAACGTTAAATTTTTTATCAACATCGTTGTTAGAAAAACGGATTACTTTAAGTTTATATTTTTCTATAACATCAGTTCTGAGCATATCATAATGTTTTCCGTCAGGCGTAAAATGTTGTGAACCGTCAAGCTCTATTACAAGCCTCGCCTTTGCACAATAAAAATCTACTATGAAATTGTCTATAATTCGTTGCTTATAAATCTTAACAGGATAAAATCTCAAATAATCATACCACAAATGCTTTTCTTGAGATGTCATTTCGCGGCGCAACTTTCGAGCATTTTCCAAAAGTTTGTGATTTCTTTTGATTATATTTTTTATAGATATCACTCCCATTCCCTCTCAGTCAGCTTCGCTGACAGCTCTCCCGTAGGGAGAGCCTTAATTTGCCTCTCCCTACGGGAGAGGTGGCACACTTTAGTGTGTCGGAGAGGGCTAATTCTCCTTTCAAAAAGTGGTGGTTTTACTTACACTCAAACCAATTCTTTCCGCTTTGAATTTCCACAGTCAACGGAACGGACAGTTTTACTGCGTTCTCCATTTCTCTCTGCAGAATTTCTTTCGCCTGCTCTGCGCAGTTAACGTTAGCTTCAACAATAAGCTCATCATGCACCTGCAAAATAAGCCTTGCATCAATACCGCTTTTGTTCAATGCCTTTTCGGTATTAACCATTGCAATCTTGATTATATCCGCCGCCGTTCCCTGCAAAGGACTGTTCATAGCAACTCTTTCACCAAACTTACGCAAAACAGCCTTGCCCGATTTCAAATCGGGAATATATCTTCTTCTACCGTAAAGCGTTGTTACAAAACCATCTTTTTTTGCCTGCTCGACAGTATTTTTCAAATATTCATCTACCTTTGGATATTTTTCAAAATAGTTCTGTATATACTCACCAGCCTGCTTCTTTGTTACTTTTATATCAGAAGCAAGCGAAAAATCACCCATACCGTAGATAATACCGAAATTTACTGCCTTTGCCCTTTTTCTCTGTTCGGGAGTTACAAACTCAAGCGGTGTATTGAACACCTGAGAAGCGGTAACCGTATGAATATCAACGCCGTCAATAAAAGCGTTAATCATAGTTTCATCGCCCGATATTGCCGCCAACAAACGCAGTTCTATCTGCGAATAATCGGCATCTATGAGCACATAATTATCATTTTCCGGTATAAAGAAGCGACGCAGTTCTCTGCCCATCTCCTGTCTCACAGGGATATTCTGCAAATTCGGCTCTGTAGACGAAAGTCTTCCGGTTGCCGTTCCGGTCTGCTTAAATGTTGTATGCACTTTACCTTTTTCATCAGCAAGCGCAAGCAGTCCGTCAACATATGTGCTTTTCAGCTTTACAACCTGTCTGTATTCAAGAATATCATCAACAATGGGCGCATATGGTCTAAGCTTTTCCAACACCTCAGCACTTGTTGAATAACCTGTCTTTGTCTTTTTTACCGCAGGAAATTTCAGTTTTTCAAACAATATCTCACCAAGCTGTTTGGGTGAATTTATGTTAAACTCACTTCCTGCCGCAAAATATATCCTTCCCGTCAGCTCCTCGGCAATACCCGCCAATACCTCGCCGTACTTTGCAAGTCCCTCCCATTCTATTCTGAAACCGCGTCTCTCCATATTGGAAAGCGTGCGCGCCAAAGGCAGCTCTATATCCTGTAACAGTTTTGTCATTCCCGCTTCTTCTACAGTATTTTTTAGCACAGAATAAAGCTTGTATATCGTCTGAGCTTTGTCGGTCTTACCCTCTTCATATATTAAATTTAAAAACGATGATGTAAGATGCTCTATGTCGTAGTTGCCCATATTCGAGTCAGCAAGATATGCCCCTAATGTTACGTCAAACACAATTCCGTCAAGCTGTTTGTCCATATCTGCAAAATCCGAATAACTTTTCTTTGAATCAAATAATATTTTCTTATATTCTTTGTCTGCAAAAAAGCCGTAAGAAGCGCCAAGCTCGGCAACCACCGCAACACCTTCGCTAATAATATAAACCTTGCTGTTTTTTATATCAACAGCATATGTTTTTTCTTTTTCTAAACTTAAGACATCGGATACAACTGTGTACTCCACAGTCTCAGTATCCTTTGTAAGCTCAAGTCTCTTTATAAAATTGAAAAACTCCAGTTTTGTAAATATTTCCGTAAGCCCCTCGCTATCAAAACCTTTGTATTCAATACGGGACAGCTCTATATCCAATGGCACATTTCTCTCTATACGCGATAAAAACTGAGACAAATATGCCATATCCTTTGAATTAATAAGCTTCTGCTTAACTGACGCCGATATTCCCTTATTTTCAATGCCGTTATAAAGGCTATCAAGACTGCCCTCGGATGAAATAAGCTTGATAGCAGTCTTTTCACCAACTCCGGCTACTCCCGGAATATTGTCCGAGCTATCCCCCATCAATGCTTTAAGGTCAACAAACTGCTCAGGCTGTATTGTATATTTTTCAAAAAATTTGTTTCTATCAAAAGTAACAGTATCACTGTTACCTGCAAGTAACACCTTAGTAGTATCAGAAATAAGCTGCAAAGAGTCTTTGTCTCCCGTAAGAACAAAAACCTCAACTCCATTTTCTTCACCTATTCTTGCAAGTGTTCCCAAAATATCATCAGCCTCGTATCCTTCTTTATCAAGAACGGTAAAACCTAACGCTTCGGCAATTAATCTTGCATAGGGCATCTGCATTTTCAATTCATCGGGCATGGCATGGCGTCCTGCCTTATATTCGGCATATTCCTTGTGTCTGAATGTAGGCGCTTTTAGGTCAAAAGCAACTGCCGCATAATCGGGAGAAATATTGTGAAGGTTTTTCAACAAAATATTTACAAAGCCGTAAACGGCATTTGTATGGAGGCCTTCTTTTGTAGTCAAAGGACGAATACCGTAAAAGGCTCTGTTTACAATACTGTTTCCGTCAATAACAAGCATTTTTTTCATAATTGTTTACTCCCGAAATTTATATTCTTTTTTATTATACCACAATAACTCATACAAAGTAAATCATTTTTGCAAATAATACAAAATATCCTTGATTATTTTTTTGCTATGCTGTATAATGTATATATAGTAATATTGAAGAAAGGAGGAAAAATTGAGCATCTGATGTTTAATTTATTTAAACGTCAATCGAACCACAGAAAACCCTCGGCAATAGCATTTGTCGATTACGAACATTGGTACATTTCTCTTGAAAAACTTCATCATCAAAAACCTGATATTAAAGCATGGTTCAATGATATTTCAACCAAATACGACGTAAAAGATATTATCTTTTTTGCAGATTTTTCTAATACGACTATCCGCTTGGAAATACCAAAGATTCGAGAGGTCTCAAGCACCATTATTGAAACGCAGAACGCTTCTGCTCATCATAAAAAGGATTATACTGATTTTATTATGCTTGACCACATTTATCAAAAAGCCGTTGAAGCACACAATATTGATACCTTTATTATTTTTTCGGGCGACGGTCATTTCAGTTCAGCCGTCAGCTTCCTTGCTACCAGACGCAAAAAAGAAGTCATTGTTTACGGTGTAAAAGATGCAATGAGCACCCAGCTCAAAAACTGCGCAACAAGCAGTTTTGAGCTTCCCGGCAGAGATGAAGAGCTTTACAGCTGTTTTTCAGCTATTCTTACAAGTCTTAAGCCCTTGATTGAAAAGAACAATAAAAAGGGAAAAAGAAGTTACCCGACATTTTGGGCAACAGTCGAAGCGGTTTCAAGAAAAAATAGGATCGACAAGGGTTACGTAACGAAAGCTATGCGCAAACTTATGGAAGACGGATATATCTACCAAAAAAAAGCTAAAGTCAGCCCAGTCAAAACCATTAAAGTTTTGAGTGTTAATTGGGAGTCCGCTAAAAAAGACGAAATTTGGAACGATTGATAAGAATTACTGTATACCCGGCTTTGCCGGGTATATTATTTGAAGGATAATATATATGATAAAACTCAGACCGTATAAACAAACCGATGCAGAAAAAATTGTAGGCTGGATAACTGACGAAAAAGCCTTTCGTCTCTGGTGCGCTGACAGATTTCAAAGCTATCCTCTTTCTGCAGAAGAGTTCAACAAAATCTATACAACCTCGAACAGTGATAGTTTCTTCGGTATGATTTCAGAAGACGAAGGTGAAATAATAGGCCACCTGTTTTTTCAAAACCTTGGAAACTCAAAATATAAGCTTGGACTTATAATTGTTGATTCTTCCAAAAGAGGCAAAGGCTATGGGGAGAAAATGCTTAAATGCGCACTCAGTTTTGCTGAATCCGAGCTAGATGCAAAAACAGTTACTCTGTCGGTATTTGACAGCAACATTTCCGCTTTAAATTGCTACAAAAAACTTGGCTTTAAAGAAACAGGCAAATTCGTCGAATATATCTTAGGTGGAGAAAAACATAACTATTTTGAGCTTGAATACATTTTTTAATATTTTTTCTATACATAAATTTAATGCTGAACGGGTTTAACCCTATTCAGCATTTTTGTTTTTATTATTTGCGCGGCATACATAGTACCAGCGTTCATCCGTATCTTTGTATTCGGTAAAGCTGTAGTCGGAATACACGCCTATAACCTCAAATGAACATTCTTTAAGAATATCACGCAGTTCATTATCTGTATACATTCTTTCTCTTTGATTTTCGTCAAAGCGTTCATATATTCCATTTTTCTTTTCGACAAAAAAAGACAGATCGAAATCACATATGCACGTACTATCGTCAAATGTATTCTGCCATGCGCACAAAACACCGTCATCTTCAAGAATATAAGCATTGTTACCGTATATTTTCCTAAACTTATGGGGAGTATTTACATCAAATATAAACACCCCGCCGTCATTCATAAAATTGTTTACAAGGGCTAAAGTCTTTTTCAGATCCTTTTTTTCTGTAAGGTAATTTATACTGTCAAGACAGCATACTACAGCATCTACTGTCCCGTAAAGGTCAAGCTCACACATATTTTGGTTAAGAAACAAAATGTTCTGCCCCTCTTCAAAGGCTTTTTGTTGAGCCTCCATAAGCATTTCCGCCGACAAGTCAACGCCTATAACTTCATATCCTTTTTTTGCCAGTTCAACTGACATACTTCCCGTTCCGCAGGCTAAATCAAGTATTAGCTTTGTTTCAAGTCTGCTAAACTTTTCTATTATTCTTTTTATAAATTCTCCCCAAAGAACATAGTCAACCTCGGGATTCAATCTGTCATAAAAGGCAGCTAACGCCTCATACTGTTTGTATTTCATTATTTTCTCCTACGACATAAGTAAATCAACAAACGAATCAATGTCCATACCGGCTATACATTGGTTTATAAGCACATTATCTATATTCTTTTCTATCTCAACTCTATCATATTTAATACCAACAAGCTTTTCTTCAATAAAAGATACGTCTTTTACACCGAAAAAGTCCCCCTGTATTTTTATTTGCTTAAAAACTCCGCTCTCAACCAACATATTCACCGATACACCGCCAAAAGAATAGCGCTTCTTTTTCTCGGTTATAAACTCCTTTGATTTACCGAAGTTCCATTCCCACGCTGAATATTTCTCATCTGCAAGTCTTTGAATTTTTTCAATATCATCTTTTGAAAAACTTAAAATTTCAGCATTCGTTTCCCTTGCAATATACTCCTCAAGATAGGACATAAACTCCTCAACAGACATATCGCTTTTTAAATATTCTTTAATATTGGCAACTCTGTTTCTAACGCTTTTTATGCCTTTTGACTTTATCTTTTCAGGGTCTACCTTTAAAGCCCCCGACAACATAGACAGATCGGCAGAATAAAGCAATGTACCGTGATGGAGCGTTTTTTGGTTATAACAGCTTTGAGCATTTCCCGAAATTTTTGCGCCGTCAATAAGAATGTCATTTCTTCCCGAAAGACATACATTTTCAACACCTAAAGACGATATTGCACTTATAACAGGCTTGGTAAACCTTTCAAAATCTAAGGTTGCATTTTCTTCACCGGGAACTAAAAAAGAGAAGTTTATATTTCCGATGTCATGAAAAACAGCTCCGCCCCCAGTTAGACGGCGGACAACTTTTATATTATTTTTTTCAACATAATCCAAATCAAGCTCGGCATATGCATTCTGATTCTTGCCTATTATAACAGCTCTGCTGTTTCGCCAAAGCATAAAAATATCGCCCTGTTTTGTGTCAAGCAGATATTGCTCCGCCGCTAAATTAAAATACGGGTCTGTACATTCATTTCTGTAAATAACCATTATTTCACCTTTATCTTATCCTTAATCTTGTCAAAAATATAAGAAAGCGGTATACCTAATCCATAACAGGCAACAAGCTGTCCCAAGCCTACCGTACAGCAGTTGAATAAAAATATTGTATAAAAACTGCCCTCTCCGCTTTGAGTAGTTGAAAGCGCTATAACAAGTCCTATCACCACTGCATTTACCAATACAGGCGGTAACGGAGCAAGCCACCTTCCTTTTTTGCCAAGCTTACTGCAAAGATTGGTCAACAAAGCCGCCAAAAGTGTAGCAATACTGCCAAATATTACATCAAGTATAACAATATTTGTACTAAAAAAATTCGAAATAATACATCCTATAAAAAGCCCTAAAACCGCTTCAGGCATATAAAAAGGCAATATAGTCAGAGCCTCGGATATTCTAATTTGCAGATAACCGAAAGAAAATGGATACACTACAAGGGTTACAGCCGTATAAAGCGCCGCAACAATTGCCGCTCTTGTCAAGTAATGGGTCATTGACCTTATTCTCTTCCCCTTTTCAATTCTGTCAATCATAACTGTACACTCTCCTATCTTATTTTATTATAGCATAAAGCGCACGAAAATCAAGTGCAAATATCATTGACATACGCCTTTTATAATGTTAAAATATTTAAGAGAAGGTGAAATATATGAATGCAGTATATATTGTCAATATAGTACCTCTGTTAAACAAAGAGGTTTACAAATATTATTACGACAGAATAGGTGAACACAGGCGTATAAAAGCCAATAAGCTCGTATCTGACATAAACAAAGCGCGCTCGGTAGGCGCTGCTGCTGTTTTGCGGTTTGCTATCGAAGACAGTACCGAGTATAACTACGATGATCTGACCTTTAGTGTTGATGAAAAAGGTAAACCGTATGTTGAAGGAAATATGTTTTATTTCAGCCTTTCCCATTCGGGAGATTATGCTGTATGTGCAATATCAGACAGTCCAATAGGAATTGACATTGAAAAAGACATCCCTCTTTCCAAAAAAATTAAAAAAAAGTTTGCCGAAAATACACTTGACTGGACAAAAAAAGAGGCAAAAGGAAAACTGACGGGCAACGGTTTTTTTGATAATACGCCTGATAATTTCGTTTATTCACACAAAAAAACAGACGGCTATATCATAACCGTCTGTTCCGATAAAAAAGTTAATAACTTTTTGACGTATGTGCTTCCTTACCCTTGTTAAGGGTAGGGATTTTTACTTCTCAGGCAATATGCAGCAAGGTTTTTTCGGTTAGCACATTTTTATAATGTAGATTTATCGACTTCGTATTTAATTACTGAAAAAATTATTCTGAGATTATCTGTCCATCTTGTGAGATCACAACGGGGTTGCAATCATAATTATTATTTTTCACCAATGTTCTCAAGCTTTCCTCAAGCAAATGGAGCTGTAAATCGTACTCATCAAACACAGTTTCACCTATTGTGTCAACACAAGCAAATGTATTATTATTTGAATCTATTTTTAATGCATTTCCCGGCGGAAATGAAAAATAATAGATTAGTGTATCATTGATGATCTTACTGCTTAAAAACAAGATATATTCTCCGCCGACCTCTAATAGTGGATAGTTATCAACTTTATATGAATATTTAGCGCTATCAATATATCCATATCTTGCATTAAAATTAATTACATCACCAACATTTACATTTTCCCCTAAATATACATCCAATATTTCAAGCTGATACGGAGTTTTTATATTTACTATAGCATCATTTCTTGTTGAAGACAATTGCAAATCCGAGTTGTCTAACACTCCGAAATTATCAATTACTTTTGAATCCAAGCGAGATTTTACTTTACATTTCACTACTGTATGGTTTGATTTTGAAAGTAATTCATGAACATTTTCTATATAGACATAGTGAGCACTATCAGTCACAGGTAATTCCTCTATTGTTTTTAGAAACAACTCTTCTTCTGACAATGTATTGCACGACATTAACATAACACTTATTATTACTAACAATACACCTAAGCAATATATTTTTTTCATATTTTCTCTTTCTCAGTCCTCCTTGCTTTTTATCTTAATTCTTTACACATCATAAAGCCATAATACTACTCGAATAAAACGTCAATAGCTGTTAAAAACTCTTTGCAATTAATCTCTGTTTTATACAAACACATATATTTAATCTGTTCAACCTCCTCAAATATGCCGTAATATACCGAAAGGTTTTCTTCGTCAAAAGAAACTAAGCCGATTTTATATATCTGCTCATCTCCGTTGTACATTTTGATATTGTAACTAAATCCCGAATACCCGCGTGAGCTTATGGGAGAATAAGCTTTTATTTGTTTTACTGCCAATATTATTTCTTCGATATCGTAAAAAGTCTTTTCTTCCCCTGTTATTCCGCTCTTTATAATAATCTTATCTACCAACGAATAATCAAAGGTCGAGAAATCTATTGTTTCATCTATAGGATATTTGATAATATCATATTCTTTGGTATATAGATGCGCCTGTATAGTAGATAAATCATTGGAAGTAACATCACCACTGTAATATTTTATTATTCTGTCCCTGAACGGTTCGCTTACCGAACATACCGCGATAAATAACAGCATTACGGCAATGCATATGCACAAAACAAGCTTGATCGGCTTTACAAATACTTTTTTGTGGGATGGAGTCAACGTATTTAAATGTAACCCAAGTTTTTTTAGCGTTCTGTATTTTATTCTGTCTAATACATCTTTTTTTAGCGGATAATCTAAATCAATATTACTCTTGTATACCTCAAGCAGCTTATCATCCGGTAAATTGCTTAAGGCACTTTTTATTTCATTTTCCATTAAAATCACCTTCAAGAATAGTTTTCAATTTTTTTAATGTTCTTTTCAATCTTTTTTGAATTGCGTTTGGAGAATACCCTGTTTTTATTGATATTTCCAAAACAGTTTCATCAAGATAAAACCGCCTGAAAATAATTGTTCTGTTTGGCTCCTTTAGATTAAAAACTGCTTTAAAAATAGTTTCATGTTCCTCTTTTTTTATGTAGTTTTTGTCAATATCTGCTTCTTGGTCCTGCATTTCCGGATAATCTGTACCGCTCAATGAAAAAAAATTATTTCTAATCAGTTGTCTATATCTGTCAGTAGCTGTATTTTTTCCAATAACGCCGATAAATGTTTTTATCGAGCTTTTTTCGGAATCAAAATATGCCAAGCTTTTGTAAAGATTTACAAATACGTCGCTGACAGTCTCTTCGATATCCTCTTTGGTTGCAACCACACTAAGTTTTTTGTGCACAATTGAATAAACAAATCCCATATATTCGTCCATTAGCCTTTGTAACAGCATTTCGGGCTCTTTGCTCAATTCTAGTAATTCTCTGTCCTTCAACGGATTATCCTCACAATTTTGAAAGTCTTTCATTAATTATATTCGAAACAAATACTCTTTTTCAGCCATTTTTTTGTAAAAAAAACTCGCTTTCGCGAGTTACAATTGCATGATAGGGTATAATTTGTTCTGGACATTTATTTATAGCGTGTTTTTAATGTTTTGCAGTTAAAGCAATAAGCTTTTTTATATCGTCAGGCTGAATCTTTGCTTGGTGAGCGGAGCGGTTACGCGATATTGCGCCGCATTTTTTGCATTTGTGTATAATAACAAAACCTTTTTTTGAATCTACTTCAGCCGTTATTGGCTCCATTATGCCGCCACACTCATTTGCTCTGTCGCCGGGATTAACGTCGACATGCAGTGAATGAAGGCAATTCGGACAATGATTTCTTGATGAATACCCAAGAGGCTGAACCTCAAAACCACAATTTTTGCATATAAATCCACTGTCATTTTTTGTAAAAATTTTCTTTTCCATAAATCTTTCTCCAATATGTATTTACCAAACATACATCTATATATTTTTGAGCATAATAACCGTAAACCAAAATCACGAAAGGATCAAAATATGAAAAATCAAAAAATCATAAAACTTTTAACTTTGGTATTTACTTTAACAATTTTAGCAACTCTGGCAATTAACGCTTCAGCTGTTATAGATGAATCTGCATATTCCGTCTCGACAAATATTCCGGACACCGATATCAGCAGACGGGATGCGACATCAACATCCGACTCTGCTACCGATACAGGCACTATCCCCGGAGAATCTGATACAAGTGTAACCAATGACCAAACCGGTGTAGTTGATGATGCGATCGGTAAAGCGAGCGATGCTCTCAACGATGTAACAGGCGCGCTGGGTGATGCAAAAGATGATGTTGAAGATGCAGTTGACGACACCGCAGGCAACAGTATCATGGGCGTTGTTATCGCTATTATAATCGCTGTAGCTATTATTATTCTCATCATTGTTATGGTATCAAAAAATACAGGAAAAAACAATAGAAAATAAGAAATTTTTTTCAAAAGTCCGATTGATCGGACTTTTGTTTTTTGAAAAACCAAAACAGGCTACCCATTTTTGTGGGATAGCCTGTTTCTTATAAATGCTTAGTTATTTCCGTAAACTTCAGCGAGCTTCTTCAAGTGTTCGTACTTTTCCTTAGCCTTAACTTCAGCATCTGCAAAGAGTTTTTCAGCTCTTTCGGGGAACTGCTGAGCAAGACGGCTGTAACGAGTTTCACTTGTAATGAATTCTCTGTAGTCGCCTGTGGGTTCCTTGCAGTCAATTGTCAAAGGATTCTTTCCTTCAGCCTTGAGAGCAGGATTGTAACGGAACATCTGCCAGTAACCTGCATCAACCGCACGCTTCATTTCAAGCTGGCAGTTAGCCATTGTGCCCTTAATACCGTGCATTTCGCAAGGAGCATAACCGATAACAATGGAAGGACCGGGGTATGCTTCAGCCTCTGCAAGAGCCTTGAGAGTCTGGTTCATATCAGCGCCCATAGCGATCTGAGCTACGTATACATAGCCGTAAGACATAGCGATCTGAGCGAGGTCTTTCTTACCGATTGCCTTACCTGCTGCTGCAAACTGAGCAACCTGACCGATCTGAGAAGCCTTGGAAGCCTGTCCGCCTGTGTTGGAGTAAACTTCGGTATCGAATACCATGATGTTTACATCTTCGCCTGTAGCGATTACATGGTCGAGACCGCCAAAGCCGATATCATATGCCCAACCGTCGCCGCCGAAGATCCATACGGACTTCTTGGAGAGGTATGTCTTTTCTGCAAGGATCTTATCCTTAAGTTCGCTTTCGCAAGAACAAGCTTCGAGCATTGCAACCAGAGCCTTTGTAGGAGCTTCATTGTCCTTACTGCTGTCCTTTGTAGCGAGATATTTGTCAATTATAGCAAGCTTTTCTTCATCCTTAACTTCTTCTCTAAGAGCTTCTACGTAACCGATAAGTCTGTCGCGGATAGCTTTCTGACCGAGGTACATACCGAGACCGTGTTCAGCGTTGTCCTCAAACAAGGAGTTAGCCCAACCGGGTCCGCGGCCTGATTCGCGGTTTACTGTATAAGGAGTTGAGGGAGCAGAGCCACCCCAGATAGAAGAACATCCTGTTGCGTTGGAGATATACATTCTTTCACCAAAGAGCTGTGTGATAAGACGAGCGTAAGATGTTTCAGCACAGCCTGCGCAAGAGCCGGAGAACTCGAGGAGAGGCTGCTTAAACTGGCTGCCCTTAACAGATGTTTCGGAGAAAGGAAGTTCCTTCTGAGATACCTTTTCAACTGCGTAATCAAATGCTGCCTGCTGTTCAAGCTGAGATGCCTGAGGAACCATTTCGAGAGCGCCTGTCTTACAAGCTTTTACGCAGAGAGTACAGCCCATACAGTCAAGAGGACTGATAGCAACTGTGAACTTGTAGTTTTCGCAACCCTTGCCAATCATCGGCTTGGGAACAAACTTTGTGGAAGCAGGAGCGTTTGCTGCTTCTTCTTCGTTCATTGCATAAGGACGGATTGTAGCGTGAGGACATACAAACGAACACATATTACACTGGATACACTTTTCAGGAATCCATGTAGGAACGTCAACTGCAACGCCTCTCTTTTCGTAAGCTGCAGCGCCCTGAGGGAATGAACCGTCAGCCATATCTTCAAATGCGGAAACGGGGAGAGAATCACCCTGCATCTTGGATACGGGAACGAGAACTTCGTTAACAAACTTAACGAGTTCGGGACGGTTGCCTGTTGCTTTTTCTTCAGCAGTATCGTTGGATGCTGTCTTCCAGCTTTCAGGAACGTTGATCTTAACAAGAGCATCAACACCGGCGTCAATTGCCTTGTAGTTCATTTCAACAACAGCTTCGCCCTTCTTGAGATATGACTTCTTAGCCATGTACTTCATGTAATCAACAGCTTCGCCGATAGGCATAATGTTTGCAAGAGCAAAGAATGCAGACTGAAGAATTGTATTTGTTCTCTTACCCATACCGATCTCACGAGCCTTGTCGATAGCATTAACGGTATAGAAAGCAATATTGTTGTCAGCGATGTATCTCTTAACTTCGCCGGGGAGGTTAGCTTCAACCTCTTCGGGAGTCCACTGGCAGTTCAAAAGGAATGTACCGCCGGGTTTAACATCGTTTACAATCTTGTAACCCTTCAAAATGTATGAGGGGTTGTGGCATGCAACAAAGTCAGCCTTTGTTATGTAGTAAGAAGACTTGATGGGCTGATCGCCGAAACGAAGGTGAGAAATTGTAATACCGCCGGTCTTCTTACTGTCATACTGGAAGTATGCCTGAATGTATTTTTCGGTATGGTCACCGATGATCTTGATAGAGTTCTTGTTTGCACCAACTGTACCGCCGCCGCCGAGACCCCAGAACTTACAGCTTACTGTACCCTTAGGAGCTGTGTCGGGAGCTGCCTTTTCTTCAAGAGAAAGGTTTGTAACGTCATCTACGATACCGATTGTAAAGTTGTTCTTGGGAGCATCTGCCTTAAGGTTCTCATATACTGCGAATACGCTCTGAGGAGGAGTGTCCTTTGAACCGAGACCGTAACGTCCGCCGACAACCTCTGCCTTGATGCCTTCCTTAGCAAGAGCAGCAACAACATCGAGGTAAAGGGGTTCGCCGAGAGCGCCGGGTTCTTTTGTTCTGTCGAGAACTGCAATCTTCTTTGCTGTAGCAGGAATAGCTTCAGCGAGCTTTGATGATACGAAAGGTCTGTAAAGACGAACCTTAACGAGACCAACCTTTTCGCCTGCAGCATTAAGGAAGTCAATAACCTCTTCTGCAACGTCGCAGATAGAGCCCATAGCAATGATAACTCTTTCAGCATCGGGAGCACCGTAGTAGTTGAAGAGCTTATAATCTGTACCGATCTTTTCGTTAACCTTGTCCATATATTCTTCAACAATTGCAGGGAATGCATCATAATACTTGTTACAAGCTTCTCTGTGCTGGAAGAAAATGTCGCCGTTTTCAGCAGAACCACGAAGAACAGGGTGTTCGGGGTTGATAGCGCGAGCACGGAATGCAGCAACTGCATCTGTGTCGATCATATCTTTCAATTCATCATAGTCCCAAACTTCGATCTTCTGAATTTCGTGAGAAGTTCTGAAACCGTCAAAGAAGTTTACAAAAGGTACTCTACCCTTGATAGTAGCAAGGTGGCAAACTGCGCCGAGGTCCATAACTTCCTGAGGGTTAGAACCTGCCATCATAGCAAAGCCTGTCTGACGGCACGCCATAACGTCTGAATGATCTCCGAAAATGTTAAGTGCGTGTGAAGCAACACAACGAGCAGATACATGAATTACGCAAGGGAGAAGCTCACCTGCAATCTTGTACATATTGGGAATCATAAGGAGAAGTCCCTGTGAAGCTGTGTAAGTTGTTGTAAGAGCGCCGGCCGCCAAAGAACCGTGAACAGTACCTGCTGCGCCTGCCTCAGACTGCATTTCCATAACTCTTACGTTATCTCCGAAAATGTTCTTGAGACCTGTTGCAGACCAAGCGTCTGTAAGTTCAGCCATAACGCTGGAAGGTGTGATAGGATATATGGACGCTACTTCTGTAAAAGCATAAGACACATGCGCGGCGGCAGTGTTACCGTCCATAGAAATCTTTTTTCTTGCCATGGTATTTCCTCCTAAAAATATATATTAATTATTTATTTTACCCATTCCCTGTTATTGTATCACTTTTTTCACCAATTGTAAAGATATTTTTATAACAAAAATAAGAATTTTTTATGGATTTTATGCATAATTTTCACACTTCTTAAATAAATATAATAGTATTTATATAACAAAAATAATCAAATACACAATTATTAATATAAAAAACAAGAAAAAAACAAAATACCCCTTGCTTTTTTAAAAAAATATGTTATAATAATAAAGTCTAAAAAATAGGGGTGTAGTTCAGTTGGTAGAACGGCGGTCTCCAAAACCGCATGTCAAGGGTTCGAGTCCTTTCGCCCCTGCCAAAAACAAGTCCGTCGCATCAGCGGTGGACTTGTTTTTCATTTGTGTGCATCAAGAAAGGACTCGAAGGGGAGCGGTGTTGAATTGACAGTCCGGTGGACTGTCAAGACCCGCGGAAGACCGAGCGCGTAGTCCGCGCGAGACCGAGTCCTTTCGCCCCTGCCACCGAGAAAGTCCTTGGAGCATCAAGCTCTAAGGGCTTTTTGCTACGTAAATAAAGGGTTTTTCGACTTTTTGTCGATTGCAAAGTAATGCAATCTAATTAAATCTAATTAAAAACAGTTTAATCTATTTGGACGTCATTCTGCCGTCATTTGCCGTCAAAAAATAAGCCGTCGAACCGACGGCTTATCCTAATAAGCAGACTTATTTATTTTTCTTTTCCCAAAGCAATCCGCAAGTTTCTTCTTCCCAAGCTGATTTAAGTCCTTCACGATAGATATTTTTGTCAGAAAACAGCTACAAAAACCAAAATGCAAAACTGCAGAAGCAGTCGCTCCACAAGGGAGTTTTAAGTTATTCAAATAAGTGGGATATTTCCCAAGATTTTTTCCGGAACTGTCTCCAAACAATGAGCAAGGGTACGAAAGCCATAAGCTTTAGGTAATTGTCGAAAAGCTTCTCCCCAACGAGTATTACGAAAGTGTGGTGTATGAGCATCGGAAGCAATGCAATTTGCCCACCCTTTTTTGAGTAAAAGATCCGCACAATAAAAATCATATTCCCCAAACACACCTAAAAGACTGTCTCGGTTTACTTGAACACCATATCCTTTTTTCTGCCACCGTTGTGCCATTTCCGGACAATGCCTCACCGCCTGATATCTCTCCGGATGAGCAATCACCGGAGTAAATCCGACAGCGACACAACGATCCAACAACCAGTCAAAATAATCCGGCTCCTCATCATAGTCAAATTCCACAAGAAAGTAGGTAGAGTTTGGATAAGTCCAAACCTTTCCGTTTTGCAACAATTCGGGAAGTTCATCAGTAGCCATAATTTCCATAGATTTTTCCAAAGCAATATTAATCTGCTCATACTTCAGTGCAGAGGATAGCGCCATAAAAGCACCATTAAGCGCCTCCAAGGAAGCGCTTCTTCCATGCTGATAGTGGGGAGTTGCTATAATTTTTCGAATACCGCACTGTGCTGCCATATCTGCCATTTTCACGGCATCCTCCATACTCATAGCGCCGTCGTCAACTCCCGGCAAAATATGATTGTGCAAATCAATAATCATGAAGCTCTCCTTCTAAATCGGAACAAAACGCGCAACAAAACAGGTCTGAACGGAAACAATACCCGCCATACCCAACTAATGAATCTGTATAAAATATTGCCGCAGGATACTTGCTTTCCTTTTCGGGTAAAACGCACCACCCGCCCCAATATATTTTCAACTGACACAAAATCGTCATGATAACAATTATTATCACCGGTAGTTTGAACCATACCTTTTTTAAATTGGGTAATTCTGTGAAGCAGATATCCGCTATCCGTTTTCAATAGTACAATATCACCTTTTTTTAGAAAACAACTTTCTACTTTACGGATGGTTACCTGATCTCTTTTGTTGGCAAGAAAGGGCCACATACTATTCCCGACGACTGTAAATTCCGCATCATACCCATCTTGCAACATTTGGAATACTGCTCCAAACAGTTCTTCAGGTGAAATCAATGTCATTTCTTTGGACTTCATAACGGCAAATTCTCCAATGCTTGATTCAAAACCTCTACAGCGGACACATCCGGTGTACATTCCAATCGAAGCACCGGAACAGTTTCCAAAAAGCTATCCAACAATGATAGCATAGCTTCCGTAGTTGCTTTATCCCAACTCGGATAAACCGTGTGGTGCAAAAGAGACATTACGTTTATAGGAGATATGCGATTTTCTGTACCGCGCTCCAAAATTACCACCGCCCGCAACGGAACAAAACGGTTTAAATATTCTCCGCTTGTCCCGCACCAAGGTGTGCCGAAGCCGAACCATTGTCCCCGCTCCCGGAAGCAAGGAGCCCGATCACCGTTGAGGATCAGTGCATTTTTATGATCTCGCCACAGACGTGCATGTGTAGTTTTCCCTACACCTGAATCGGCACAAAGCAAAAATCCCATACCCTCCGCTTCCAGCAATACACCGTGAAAAGTAATCACATTCTTATGCAAGAAAACATAATATATTAAAAATGTCAAGGCTTCAAAAGCTCCCATACCAACCGTATAAGAGCAATCTTGAGTAAGTGTTATTTTCGACCAATCTGCCGATACAGAAAACTGCAACTGTATTGTTTTGGATACGGAATCCGTCTGCTGCCACACCACGGTTCCGTCGGTAAGCCGATACACTCTCTTGCACACATAAGCTCCCGCATTTTCCCATATAGGTTTGTCTTCCGTTACAATAGGCTGACAAGCATAATTCACGATCAAGTCCGGTGTGCCGTTTTCTATTCGGAAGGGATCCAATTTCCAGCTCCAAAACGGCCACAAAGAATTTAAGGGAAAATCTTGAAACAAAACCGTTACAGGTCCGAAACGACATAACATTTCCATAATCAGCTCCACGTTGGGTCAACAGAGGGTGAAAAAACCGAGCCCTTATAGTTATTGGGCTTTGGGGGCATTGAAGCCATAACCTTGGCAATTACTTTTTGCATATCTGCTTCCGCAATCGCTCGGTCTTCTGCCGACATATTATCGGGCATATAACGAATTTCAAAAGTGATCTCTCTGTCGCAACTACCACCCATAGCATACAATTCAGCGTATCCTTTGCCGTAGGTATTATAATAAAATGGCTTTACATTATTGGCATATGCCCAACAAACGTCTGCCACAGCCTTACTGCTGCAAATAGGGACCCAAAACATTTCTGGGCTATTATATTCTCGTTTTATAAAAAATCCCCTCCTTTTCGGGTTGCCAAGCATTTCGTAATTTCACATATATATTCCGGTCTTCCGTGCAGGTTGCCGCATTCCGCCATCCGAACAGCGGGGCAGATCTGACACAAATGCACATGTGAGCAGGAAGCACATTCGGAATCAACTTGGGGCAAACGAACGGTATATGGCCATTCCTCCCAAGCTTTTGCAAAACCAAGACCAACAGCATCAGTAGAAAAGTTCTCCAACATCTGACACCCTAATAGTTTACCGTTATAACTAATGGTTACGTTATCCATACCGCCACTACAACCGAGAAGCGTATATTTCGTTTCTCTGCCGCATTCCGGTTTAGGGTCGGCAAGACATAATTTTACTTTATCAATCAAATCCGGCGGTAACATCTCGCGAAAACGGTTACGTATTCGGTTCATTGTTAAATTCACAGTCTGTTCCGGGGTCATACGGCATTCCGACACAGGCATACAACCACCGCGAACGCTTTTGAAAACTTTAACGGAATGTGTCACCGTCAGACCAAATTCTTCCTTTACCAGAGCTTCTATGGCATCTATATCTTTATGATTATCCTGCACCAACGTAGTATGGAATTCCAAAGCTGACGGAAGTGTTTTCAAGGCACGTGCACCTGCCAATGCCCGATCAAATCCGTCCGCACAACCGCATAGAATCCGATAGGTCTCATTAGAAGCACCGTAAAAAGTAATGCCGATACGATGAGGCGGATACTGACGTAATGTCTGCATGATCTCGTCTGTTATTAACGTAGCATTGGTGTAAAGGGTGATAATAAAGCCAAGTCGGTAAATACGGCTGTATATTTCCGAAAAATCCTTGCGAAGCAACGGCTCACCGCCGGTTATCAATATATTTAACGTACCCGCATCAAAAAGCTGTTGTGCCATATCTGCCCATTGTTCAGCAGACAGTTCCTCCCCGGACAAGCAAGTATTGTCCCCGTCACTGTGGCGGAACATACACATTTTACATTTTAAATTGCATCTGAGAGTCAGCTCCAACGTTGCATTGAGCGGATAACGAACAGGCATCATATCAACTTTCTTCATATACTTTTACCATAGAATTATGCAATAGCATTTCTAAGAAATGTTCCACATCGTTCTTCGCTTTCTCTTGTGATACGTCGAATTCTTCTGTCAAAAGATTTGTCAGGGTGCTGACACTTTGAGGTTGCGCCAAGGCATCCCACAGAAAAGAGGCAACAGGATTCAGTGTAATATATCCGTTGAAATTTGCTACGTTGGCACCTACGGATACCAAAACGTCATTACCACCAATTTTACGGTGCACAAAACCTTCCATTAATCGGTAGCAAACTTCAGTTTTACACATACTCCTTTCCTCCCCTCGTTAAAAATCTTCCATAATTTGTTTTAAATGCTCTTTTTCTATTAAGTCAACGGTAAAATTTTGAATCAAATATACATGCTGACATTTTGACAGTACAGACGGTTTGTGGGTTGTCAATATACAAGTGCGACCTTTACGGTCGTTCATAATGTTTTCCAAAAGCGTATTTTCCGTTTTTGGATCCAGCGCGCTTGTGGCTTCATCAAGAAGCAATATCGGCGCATCGGACAACAGTGCGCGGGCAATAGATATTCTCTGGATCTGACCTTTGGATAGCTTATCTCCGCTTTCCCCAACCCGTGCATTCAATCCGTCAGGCAGAGCGCTGACAAAATCATAAGCACAGGCTGTTTTCAGCGCATCTTCAAGCATATCGTCAGTCGCATCTGCTTTTGTAATTCTCAAATTATCTGCAATCGTGCCGGAAAATAACGTATTGTCCTGAGGTACATAAGAAAATAATCTGCGCGTAGACGGAGATGCATATAACTCCAACTCTGACTCTTTCCCGGATAATATAATACTGCCGTTTTGAATAGGCATCATTCCCAGCAACAGACGCAATAGGGTGGTTTTACCGCAGCCGGAAGGTCCTACTATTGCAATGATCTCTCCTGCTTCAGCCTGAAAATGCGCATCCTGAAAAACTTTTTTTCCGGATCTGTATGAAAAATTTAAATCATTCGCCTTAACGCTAATGCTTTCGTGTTGCAAAAGACTCTCCACCTGGCTCATATCACCGATTTCTTCTGCAGGAAGTTCAGTAATCTCCATTATTCTTCCGGCAGCAGTAGCTGCAGTAACCGCGGAAGGCACAAGTGATACCAACGCCCTGAACGCACCTGCTAATCCACCTGATAACTGCAAAAACAGCATCATTTCACCAAATGTAATGTAATTTCCCCACAACCGATACGCACTCCATAAAAAGCACACTCCGCTGATCATCATTCCCACAAATGACATAAAAGAAGAGGTAATCACCGAAAAACGGTTATGTTCCAGTACGGCATCCTTTTGTTTTTGTTGGATATTTGTCAATTTATCACAGTACGCATCCACCGCATAAAAAGCTTTAATAAACCTTATATTGCGAAACGCCTCTGTATGAAACGAAGTGGTTTCTGAGCCGATCTGCCTCATTTTTTTGCTATATTTACGAATCTGCTTTATTAAATATCCAGATAGCAATAAGGTGATAGGAGCACTTGCCAATGCCAGCACTGCCAAGGTTTTATCAAACCAGAAGAGGAGCGCAAAGGTTCCTATGAACTGCAAAGAATTGACTACCAACGACGGTCCCCAACTCATAATACTACCTGCGATCATATCCGTATCTCGGCTGCTGCGAGCCAGCAGGTCGCCGGAATGGAATTCTGACAACGGTTCCCATTGTGCCAACATGATTTTTTGAAAAACATCTGCACGCAGTCCTTGGCTTACACGTAGCTGTACCTTAGCAGATATTCTGGAAGTAACCGCACTAATCGCAATAGCAATCATTTGCATCGTTACGTAAATTACTGCCGTCTGCACAGCATGACCGTTCTGATAGCCTGTTACAATATCAATGATATTCTTGCTTAATACGCTGGCACTAAGGGTGACTGCCATTCCCAATATACCCAAAAAAATATACCAGCCAATTGCCCACCAATATTGTCTGCTATAACCGCTGATCCAGCGCAACTCGTATAGAATTTGTGCAACTGTCCCGTCTTTTATTTTTTGAATCAGCTTTTTTATCACTGAATCATCTCCTGTTTATTACCGTTCTGCTGTTTTAATCTACTATTCAGCCTCACTGCTGTTTCCATATTCGCCGTATTTGCTGTAACCATATTTACCATAGCTACCATACTTACCGTAACTATACTTACCGTAGCCATATTTTCCATAGCCTTGAGATATCTGTTCTGCACCGTTAATAACATATCCCAACAGCTTGTTCTCAAAGTCGCATAAGTTTTCTACAGAATCCACAATTTGACGGATGGAAATATGATCCTGTTGGACCACGTATAAAATACCGTCTGCGTATTGCCGATACAACGAAACATCTGAAAGCTGACTGCAAGGCGGAGTGTCTATGATCACGATATCTGCATGAGCAGAAAAAAATTCAATCATCGTTTTCATAGCAGACGAGTCGATACAAACCGTAGGTTTTTCAATAGGGACCGAGTTCATCACAAGCATTAGTTCTCCGCCGTGTCGTCGACAAAGTACTGTATCAACCGAAGCTTGTCTGCTCAATACGTCCTCTAAATTAAATTCTTTATCTTTGTATCCATAACGGCGATATAAAGTAGGTTTTCTCAGGTCCCCGTCCACCAGAACCACTTTTTTCCCCCAACGAACAAAAGTTTCCGCCAAATTCTGACTTAGCATACTTTTGCCTTCGTTCGGAACAGTACTGGTAACTAAAATAACCTTTTTTTCCCAACCTTCCGTAGCATTCTCCAGTTTTCTGGCAATACCACGGATACTTTCACGAAACATTCCTTGTTCATGAGTTACACTGACTTTAGCATGATTCTCTGTCAGAGCTCGCTTGGTTTGCATAAGCGGAACCACACCAAAGCATTGAACATTTAAATATTCTTCCAAATCAGACGGTTCATAAACCGTACGTTTGAACAGTGCATAAAGCACCATTGTGCCGATACTGATGACCAACCCCAAAAATGCCCCCAAAGCAATTCCTTTTATACGATTCGGTGTATTATGAGGAGTCTGAGAGACAACAGGGCCTTCTATGATCTCTGTTTTCATATCTCCCACCACGTACCTTGCGGAATCATAATATACAGCCATCAGTGCTTCCAGCAGTTTTCCGGCACTTTCCGGATTACCGCTATAAGTTGATATCACAAAAATATTTGCCCCCTCAATACAGTTGGCATGAATACTTCCGTCAATAGTATTTGTACCTAAATATTCTTTTATATCATCAAGAAGTAAATCGCTATTTATCAAATAGGAAAAAGTAGCATCCAACTGTTCTGCCAGATCCTGATCGTAATACACTGCATAAAGTGAGTTTATATCACTAAGAGTACCTTTGTTAATTACGTGAACGGAAAACGTACAATAAGCTTTATAACTCGGGGTGTAGTTTTTTTGTTGCACAAACACAACGGCAGCAACACAAAAAACAATCGACAACACCACAGCCAGCCACAACCGTTTTAATATTTGCAAAACCCTTTGCATAAGTTTTACAATATCAATTTGCACAACATCGTCTTTTTTTTGATCTACATCTTGCTGCATGCTTACTCCCCCCTTTTTGCATTTTTACTTATCACTCAAGTGAATTTTCGGGGATAATAGCCATACTTTGCATAACGTTCATTAAATGTTTGCACAGTACCGTCATCCCAATAACGATTTACTACATACCCCAGATAATCCGCTTTGCTTTCATTCAGATCCTCAGCAACATCCTTACAAACCTTAAAAGGAACCCAATCCTGACGTATGACCAAAACACAACAATCAGCATACTTCAACAGCATACCCGTATCCGCCACGGCAGTATACGGAGGGCTGTCCAGTATTACAAAATCCATCTTATCTCGCAAAGAGTCAAAGAAATTAACCAACTTCTCGCTATGTATCAATTTATCCACACCGGAGCAAGAATGACTGTGAGCAAAAACATGCAACCTCTTGGAATCATCCAACGAATCCGTTCCACCATGTTCCAAGCAGGACATCAAGTCCTCACGGTGAGCCGATTTGAATATTTTATGCACTGCCGGCTTTCTCAGATCCATATCCACATAGGCAACTTTATAACCGTGCTTCGCCAAAGCCAAAGACAGATTTGCCGAGATCGTTGACTTCCCTTCATTTTCCGACACGCTGGTAACCAACAAAATCTTCATACCGTTCTTTTGCATTTTGAGGCGAACGTTGTGTGCTAACCGCAGCAAGGATTCTGTATATTGAAAGCTTGTGCTCATATTTGTAATCAAAAGTGATTTTTTTGTTCGCTTACGAAACAAATAGAATTCCTTCTCTTTCGGCAGAACACCAAGAGGGGTATCCTCCATTCGCCTTTTAGCACATGAAAGTGTTTTAACGTTAAGACGAAGAATTGATAATAAAGCAATCAATGCAACCATAAAAAACATCGAAAATACTGCAGCTACCGCCATATTACCCTTGGTATTATACGGATTGGACGGCGTAACCGCTATCTGGGGATTTTTCAAAACGTCCAAAACAACACTGCCAAACAAATATCCTGAAACGCGCCTATAGTTTTTCATCACCGACTGCATTACCGCATGGGCAGTTTCGGGAGAATCGGAGCGTGCATACACACGTAAAATGTTAGTCCCCTCAGCCACAGATGCCGTAACCGAAAAAAATGCATCGGGATCTTGCAGATCTTCCCTGATAATACGTTCCAAAACGTCGCTGGAAAATACTTCCCCAAAAACTCCTGCCATTTCCGTGGTAGTACTCAAAGAGGAATAAAAACCAACGTAAGACCCGTTGCTTCTGGGAGATACAACAAAAGTAGCCTCTGTTGTATAAATAGGCTGATGTAGAATTTTGCCATAGGCGAACACACATATACACGCCACTATAGCCGCTAATACAGCAAGCCATGAGTTTTTCAAAATATCCACTAAGAGAATGGGGATATGAAGTTCGTCTAAGTAAAAAAAACTCTTTTTATTCATTACGGTTCCTCAACTATCACTGTCAAATATGTAATTCCCGTTACACCCTTTTGATCTGTAACCTCATAACATATCTGACCGCCACCGGCTTTTGAAAGATCTACCTGAGTTATAACCTTAATATAATCTATAGGTATTGGAGTTTCGTTTATATCATTTACCGATTCAACATACGCAAGAGGATAAAACTCCTCACCCACCTTAGTGTATGCCAAATACTGCTTTAACCGGATTTGCGGTGCATCAGCGGAATATACACCAATGTTTAAGGGAATCCTGGCGTAAATATTATCCCCGTAGTTATTGGTAGCGTAAAGCTCGATTTCGTAGACCCCGATAGTGTTATCAAGTACATTTGAAGATTCGAGCTTCAACTTATGGGTAATGTCTCCGTCCAAACAATCGTACAAATGAATTCTGTCGAGAATGGATATTTGTTCTCCCATCCGGTACATAAGCGCCCCCTCCAACTGTAATCTGGGAGAAACATAGTCATCATAAGTGACTGTACGCTGATAACGACAAAAATTGTTTTCGTTATCAAATACAACGTAACTGACCTGACACACACCCGGTACTGAAAAGCGGGATATCCTCTCTACCAAAATCCTGTCCGTCAGATCTCCATCGCGATCATCTGTAGCAGTTAATCCCGTCATTAACAATTGACTGTCATCAGATACCTTCAAATGCAAATTTCCTACCGAATCTGTAATTTGGGGTTTAACAGAATCCCGACCTGCTACCGAATATAGCAGCCAACACAATACAGCACATGCCACCACAAATATTGTTATTGTTACAATTCGTAAATAACGCATAGTCTCCTCTTTCCAGCCGAACTGCCTTTTTTAGATTACTCCCAAAAAACACTATTACCCTTTATACACCTTTGTATTATAAACTCAATAATTGTTTAAGTCAAGTGTTTCGCTTTATTATACTCCAAAATAATAGCCCAAAGAATAACAATGTATAATTAGCCTATTTTCCATTTAAGTATAACATTTACGGTATGACAAACCTCTTGCAAATTTAAAACAAATCCATCGCATCTGCGGTGGACTTCTTTTTCATTTGTGCAACTAAATTTTTTTACAGCACTTTATTATTTAAAAAAAAATTACGAAAGGCCGTTTGCTTGGTATGCCATAGCTATAATCTTCTTTTGATATACACTCAAGGTAATATAATTCTTATCGACAGCCTTTTCCATTTTCTCAAGGGTGGAATAGCTGTTTTCTTTTGCGACTGCAAGACCGTATTTTTTGTATTCTTCATCGGTAACCTTGATATTTTTCACTCTTACAGTTTGGTATACTACCATTTCTGCTCCCACACTGTCCTTAACAGATTCAAGGACATCGCTATTAAACTGCTCCATGCTTGAATATCCCATAGCCGAAACCAACGATTCCAAGGTCATATTGTAATATGCTGCCTGAGATTTATAATTTTCTGTAATCTGATTTTTATATTTCTCAATTTCTTTTTCGGGATGTTTTTTTATCTCGCATGAGTCTAAATAACTTTCCCAAATAACATTCTCTGTCGCTAACTTTTTTATATAAGCATTAAATTCTGCCACAGTCGAGTAATCATCTTGTCGAAGAGCAACTATCATTGCATCAGTCAATTCAGGAATAATATTTTCAGTTATCTTATTTATTTTTACAGTAAACACAACTGCCTTGCCTTGAAGTTCAGTATTGTGATAAGGATTGGGAAACTCCAATTGAAGAACAACCTCTTCCCCGATACTCTTTCCTATAAGACCTTCCTCAAAGCCCTTAATAAAGTTACCCGAACCTATTGTCAGGTCAGCCCCCTTCGCCGTCCCACCTTCAAAAGCAACACCGTTAACCGTTCCGATATAGTCAATATTAACAGTATCGCCATCCTGTACCGGCCGGTCGGTTATATCTTTTGTTTCAGCAAAATTGGATGCAATGCTTTTTACTGTTCCTGCAATAAGCTCATCTACTCTTGTCTGATCAACCGTTACTTTTGGAAACTCTCCAAGTGTAACATATTCACTCAAGTCATAGTCGTATGGCGAGACGGTCTCATTATCCGTACCGTTCTCCGTGGATTCGTCGGACTGATCAGCATTATTATTGTTCCCTGTAAAAAATATTAGAAAAAAGGTAGCTAAAAACACTACTGTAAAAACTACTACTAATAATATCTTTTTCAATTTTTACCTCACAAAACTCATAAGTATATCTGTATATATCGTATTATACCCTTTTATACCAAAATTGTCAACAAGTATTGCTTTCTTACGTGTTATATATAAATTTCAGCAAATCAAAAAACATTCCCCTTGGAATATCAAAGGGAATGTTTTTTTAGTTATATTTATATCTTATTTAGCTGTTCTTCTCTTTTGAGAAATGAGAAGGCATGCGCCAGCAAGAGATACGAGTGCTACTACTGCAAGATATACAATGGGTGAACCTGTCTGAGGAATACCTGCAGATTCCTTAACAGAAGTAAAGCCCTCGGACTTAACAGTTTTTACTGTACCCTTATTGTATGTAAGATTCAAAGCTTTTGCAGAAGCGCTGCCCTTTGCTACAGTTCCTACGCTTGCAGGCGCTGCAACTGTAATAGTTACTGTACCTGTAACACCCTTACCAGATGTAGCATTAACAGTCTCTATTGTACCGCCGGTAAGATTGATAGCAACATTACCTGTTACAACAGCAAATGCTCTGGTATCAAAAGATGAACCTGAACCATTAACTGTATTTACTTTACCACCGGAAATATTGATAGTCGAATTGCCTTCAACGGAAGCGGGTTTTTCTGCGGTGTAACCATGACCAGCAGCAAATACGCCATTCCATGTACCAGACTTAATTGTAATTACAGGGTTACCTGTAACTGAATCTGCTCTTCTACCTGCAAAGATATTGGGATAACGATCTCCGGGAGTGTCAAATCTAATGTCGTCAGATGTTACTTCTACGCCTGTATCAATTGTAAGATTCTTACCGCATGCATAGAGAGAGAAGCCTTCTTCCCACTTAACAGTAGCCATCTTTGTATTAGAAGTATATTTGTATTCAATATTAATATCTTTCCAAGTTGTTTCTGCATTCAAAATAAGGTGAATGGAGTTAAATGTGGAGTGATCCAAAACAAGTTTTGCGCCGCTTGTTCTGTAGTCAACGCCGTTGTATTTGCTTGTAATTGTAACCTTACCTGTAGATTCAGGCATAACAGCATCAGAAGCTGTACCGTTCTGCATGTTAGCAGCAACGTCAAATTTAACCTCGTCCATAAGAACGATTGTACCTGTTTTGTCCTTCAAAGCTTCAAATGCTCTGTACAAAGCATTCTGCTTCAACAACTCAGTACCATTTGCCTTAGACCAAGTGGAGATTTCTGCCATTACATCTGCATATGCTGCATCAGTAAATTCCTTGCTGGTTTCCGCTCCATCTTTCTTACCGGCAATAGTACCTGTAAACTTTCCATGTCCCAACGGAGATGTTGCAGAAGATCCATCACCTGTACCGGTTGCCGAAACGTATATTACAACATTTTCAACGGGAGTATTTCCAGGTGTGTCTCCACCGGGAGTATTTCCGGGTGTGTCTCCACCGGGAGTATCCTGAGTAGGCTCGGTTTTTTCAACAGAAGTAAAGCCGCCCTCTTCAACAAGAGTTACTGAACCATCATTATATTTAACATACATAGCTGCAGCTGTAGCGTTACCTGGTGTAACAACTCCTACATATGCAGGCAATTTAACATCAACAGTTACTGTACCTGTAACACCATTAGAAGATGTAGCTTTAACCTCTGCAATATCACCGCCGGTAATATTGATAGCTACATTACCTGTTACAACAGCAAAATTTCTGGTATTCATATCAGAACCTGAACCGTATACAGTATCTATGTAACCACCCGAGATGTTAACTGTTGAATTACCGTCAATAGAACCGGGGTTCTCTGCATTGTAACAATGACCAGCAGCAAATACTCCGTTCCATGTACCAGACTTAATTGTAATTACGGAATCACCTGTAGCAACCTGTTTTCTATAACCTGCAAAAATATTGGGGTAACGTTCACCGGGGGTGTCAAATCTAATGTCATCAGATGTTACTTCTACGCCTGTATCAATTGTAAGATTCTTACCACTTGCATAAAGCGAGAAGCCTTCTTCCCAGTTAACAGTAGCCAATTTTGTTTCAGATGTATATCTGTATTCAAGATTAATATCTTTCCATACTGTTTCTACATTCAAAATAAGCTGAATGGAGTTGAATCTGGAGTGATCAAGAACAAGCTTCGCACCGTTTGTTCTGTAGTCAACACCATTATAGTTGCTTGTGAAAGTAACCTTACCTGTAGATTCAGGCATAACAGCATCAGAAGCTGTACCGTTCTGTAGGTTGTCACCAGCATCATATACAATCTCGTCCATAATAACGATAGTGCCTGTTTTGTCCTTCAATTTTTCAAGCGCTCTGTAAAAAACATGCTGCTTCATCAACTCAGTACCGGTAGCCTTGTTAGTTATACCGTTATCAAGGCACTGGCTCACTACGTCTGCATATGGCGTATCCACAAAAGCCTGTTCCTTATTTACATTTACGCCATTTTCCTTTACTCTATATGATAGAGTTCCGGTAAATTTTCCGTGTCCCAACGGAGATTGAGGGGAAGATCCATCGCCGGTACCGGTTGCCGAAATGTAGATAACTTCGTCAGCTGCGGATGCGGACATAGCTGTACATGCAACAACTAACGCTACGAGCAAAAGTGCCGGGATGAGAAACTTAACAAATTTTCTCATAATTTTTCTCCTTTTTAAAAATTTTATTTGTATTTTTTTGTACACATACGAATGTGGACAATTACATATCTGTATTATATCACTTCAATTCTTCTTTGTCAACAGCAAAATTCACATATTCTATATATTTTTTTTAACACTTTTTCACATTTTTTTTGATTTAGTTAGTTTTTTAATAATTTTTGTTACAATTATTGCTAATTAATTGTTTATTTTTTATCAGCTTAAAGCATTCGATCATCTACCCCTCGACAGACAAAATCTCTGCTGTATTATTTGTTTTTGTATAGCAGTTATGAGAACCTTCGATTGCGGCGTTACCGCCTCCGCTTAAGATGACCGAAAGTATTCCAAAAGCGGTGTAATTATTTCTTCAAGACATTTTCAAGTATCTTCTTTTCGTGGCGCGCAAGATTTCCTGTTCTTATAATATGTCTGGGGCATTTTGTTACGCAGATACCGCATCCCACACATTTACTATAGTCAATTGAAGCAACATAGTTCTCAATTTTTATAGCGCCGTATTCGCAGTTTTTCTCGCACAACCGACACCCGATACAGCCAACATCGCAATTTTTCATTGTCATTTTACCGTTATCAACCGACATACAGCCTACCCAATATGCACTGTGGTAGGGGATAAGCTTGATTATCTGTTTGGGACACGCGGAGACACACGCCCCGCATCCTGTACATTTATCGTAGTCGATATGGGCAACGCTGTCAACCACCTTGATAGCATCAAAGTTACATTTTGTTACGCAAGTGCCATAGCCGATACAGCCATTCAAACAAAGCTTATTTCCTCCTCCCAGCTTAACAACAGCGGCGCAATCACGGGGACCTTCATAAATATACTTTGAACGCACACGTTCATATGTTCCCGAGCACATTACCTGCGCTCTCATTCTGACAGTCTTTTCGGCTTCAACCCCCATTACACCACTTATCTTCTTTATATTATCTTCACTCGTTGCGCGGCAGGCGTTTGTCTTTGCTTCTCCTTTTTCTATTGCCTCTGCCAACGCATGACAGCTCGCATAACCGCATCCGCCGCAGTTTGCCCCCGGCAAAAGACCAACTATTTCTTCAACCTTAGGATTAGACTTTACCGCAAATATTTTTGACACAACCGCAAGCAGCAATCCCAATACAAGACCTATTGCGCCAAATGATATAAATGCAAATACTACATTATTCATTTCAATTCTCCTTTATCCTATGTTCATACCGGAGAAGCCCATAAATGCCATTGCAATAAGACCTGCGGTAATAAGCGCTATGGGAGTTCCCTTAAATGACGGGGGAGGATTCGAAAAGCTCATTCTTGCTCTTACTCCTGCAAATATAAGTATTGCCATAGTAAAGCCGACACCGGATGCAAAACCGAATATTACAGAATATATAAAATTGTATCCATTTTGTATATTCAGGAGAGCCGCGCCGAGAACGGCACAGTTTGTTGTAATAAGAGGAAGGTAGATCCCCAGCGACTCGTAGAGCGCCGGAACCTTGCTTTTCAGGAAGAACTCTATCATCTGTACCAATGATGCAATAATAAGTATAAAAGCTATAGTCTTTAAATACTCAAGTTCAAACGGAACAAGCACATATGTATATACGCAATAGGTTACCGCGCTTGAAAGTGTCATTACAAATATAACGGCGCATCCCATTCCAAAAGCAGTAGAAGGGCTTTTTGAAACACCAAGAAAGGGACAACAACCAAGAAACTTAGAAAAAATAAAGTTGTCTATAAATACTGCCGACACAATAAGAAGCAATACTCCTGATAGACTCATTTCCATATTCCTGCCTCCCTTTCAAGTCTCTTCAGTTCAATTTCCTGACTTCGTACATATTTTTCCCGTCTGCTTCTGAGTTTCTGTACCAAGGCTATAACAAACCCAAGTGTTATAAAAGCACCGGGGGGCATTATAAACAGCACCGCAGGCTCAAACCATGTGCCGAACACGCTTATGCCGAACAATGTTCCCGCACCGAGCATCTCTCTTATTGAACCGAGAACAACAAGTGCAAAGGTAAAACCTGCGCCCATTGCCAATCCGTCAATAACCGAAGGCAATACTTTGTTTTTTGATGCAAATGCTTCGGCGCGCGCAAGGATTATACAGTTCACAACGATAAGAGGAATAAAAAGGCCGAGAGAATTGCTGAGTGATGGAAAATATGCTTTTATAAGCAATTCGAGTATGCTCACAAAGCCGGATATTATTACTATGTATGATGCTATTCTTATTTGGTTTGGTATAAACTTACGAAGAAGAGATATAAAGAAGTTTGAGCATACCAAAACCAGTATAACCGACAGTCCCATACCGAGAGCGTTTGATGCCGATGTAGTTGTAGCAAGGGCAGGACAGGTTCCAAGCATCTGCACGAATGTAGGATTGTTAGTTATGATTCCATCTTTAAACTGATCGGATATTTTATTTTTTAAGCCCATTACAACCCCTCCTTATTCTGATGCAGAATCCGATGTCTCAGACTCGTTCTGCGTTGTTTCTTCTGTTTCGGAGAATAAATCAAGCGCCAAAGCCGATGATACGCCAAGCTTTACCGCCTTTGATGATATGGTCGCTCCCGAAATAGTGTCATATTCCGAAACACCTTCGCCGTTCAGACCCTTAAACCCCGAAAGAAAGTTTCCTTCTTTAACTTTTGTACCAACACCGGGGGTATCGGATATTGATATTATTTCAACACCCAGACAGGCTCCGCTATTATCCGCGCCGACGATCATTCCGATATCATCCTTGAAACCCACGGGAGATGCCTGTATTCCGTAACCCTTCTTTTCACCGTTAGAATAAACCTCATATACGGCAACAACAGGCTCCTCGTATTCGCCTTCAATTACCTTTATTTCATCACAGCCGGAAAAGATACGCCCCAAAGCCTCTTCCATTACCGCAAGCTCATTTGCGGCTATTCTGTCCTTTGTTACGGCGTTGACAAGAGCCAAAAGCGTTGCAGTTACCGCCGATATGACAAGCAGGGTTATTCCTATTTTAAGATAATATTTTAAATCGTTCACCTTGCCGTTTTTTTCAACCGTTTGGTTATTTGATATATTTATATTCATGATTTCTTTTCAACACCTCCGAACTTTGAAGGTCTTGTATACATATCAAGATACCATACAAGCAAGTTCATTATCATAATAGCAAATGATACTCCCTCAGCATACTGACCAAAATAACGTATGACCATTGTTATTACGCCGCAGCCTATACCGTATATTATCCTGCCCCATTTTGTTACGGGTGAAGTTACGTAGTCAGTTGCCATAAAGACAGCGCCAAGCAAAAGTCCGCCGCCGAACACTTCATATGCAACAAATCTAAAAGGAGAATCCATCTGCGGAAACAGAAGCGCAATCAAAGCAACAGTTCCTATGTATGCAACCGGGATATGCCATCTTATAGTTTTGCGCAACAAAAGATATACCCCGCCTAAAAGAATCAGTGCCGCGGATACCTCTCCTATAGAGCCGCCTATATTCCCAAGCAATATATCATAAATCCCGTTTTCCGGATAAAGTCCGTTTTTCAGAGAGGTTAACGGTGTTGCCGATGCAACAACATCTGCCTTTCTAATGGACTCGAATATCGGCAAAACTGTATGGGGAGGGGTATAATATGACATCTGTTCAGGCCATGCAAGAAAGAGAAATACTCTTGCCGCAATAGCAGGATTTACTACATTTTTACCAATACCGCCAAATAACTGTTTTACTATTACTATTGCAAAAAAAGCTCCAATAATAGGTATCCAAATAGGTACTGACACGGGAAGACAAAGCGCAAGCAACAGTCCCGTTACGACCGCCGAGCCGTCTTTTACGGTAACGGGTACGTTCATAAAGAACTGGTATAGCGTCTCAAAGAGAACAGCCGATATGACAGAGGCAAGGATTATTGCCAATGCGCGCCATCCAAAAACATATACACCCCAGACAGTTGCAGGAATAAGAGCTATTATAACGTCAAGCATTATCGTGCTTGTGGTCTCGGAATTCTTCAAATGGGGCGGAGACGTTACTGTCAACGGATTTTTTATATAATCAGTGTTCAACTCTCTTGTCCCCCTTATCTTCTTTTTCTTCTTTTGCCACAACGGCAGACTTGTTCAATGCCGCCTTCTGCGCACGCATTTCTTCAAGTATCTTACCCTTTGCCGCTCTGATAGTCTGTACTATCGGAACGTCTGCAGGACAGTCATACGAACAGCTTCCGCACTCAACACAGCCGAGAATGTCAAACTGACGGCACTTGTCAAGCTGACCTTCTTTTGCAAAAGCAACAAGGTAGTTCGGCATAAGGTGCATCGGGCAGTGACCTACGCATCTTCCGCAATGGATGCACGCCGGTGTGTCAGTATATCTCTTTCTCTTCTTATTTGAGAATACAATGACAGATGATGTTCCCTTAACTGTGGGAGCATACATCTTCCATTGCGCTATTCCCATCATAGGCCCGCCGCAAATTATTTTGTGCGGATCTCTTATAAGACCGCCGCAGTAATCAATAAGCTCGTTTATCGGTGTTCCCAAGCGGACACTCAAATTTTTCGGCTCTCTTACGCAGTCGCCGTCAACGGTTACAAATCGCTCAATGAGAGGCATACCGTTTACAACCGCATCGTATATAGCAGCAACAGTCTCCGCATTGAGTATGAGACAGCCTACCTCAAACGGCAAATGCCCAGAAGTCAGCTCCTTGCCCGTTAATGCGTATATTATCTGACGCTCATCGCCCTGCGGATATTTGGTCTTCATAACGCATATCTCGGTGAAACTGTCATTTTTAGTTTCTTCCTTAAGCTTTGCGATTGCATCCGGCTTGTTGTCCTCAATGGCGATATACCCTTTTTCAAGTCCGAAAACCTTAATTAAAATCTTCAGACCTTCAAGAACCCTGTGCGGCTGTTCAAGCAAAAGCCTGTGATTTACGGTAATATAAGGCTCACATTCAGCGCAGTTTATTATAAGGCGGTCTATCTTCCCTGCCGCTGAACTGATTTTTGCATATGTCGGAAATGTAGCTCCGCCCATACCGACAATTCCTGCCTTACGGGTTATTTCCACAACATCCTCAATAGTAAGCTTGTCAATGGACTTATCTATTGGAGCTATATCCTTCGAAAGTCTTTCTTCAAAATCGTTTTTGATTACTATTTGTCCTGTTTTTACACCTGAAGCGCTTGTTTTTACCTCAATTGACTCAACTATACCCGAAACAGATGAATGAACAGGACAGCCAAGCCCCGACTCAACATCACCTATTATTTGCCCCTTGTCAACAATGTCTCCTTTATTTACAAGAGGTGTACAAGCAACGCCAATATGCTGTGACAAAGGAATATGTACCTTTTGGGGCGGTGGCATAATTTCAACCGCTTTCCCTGCAGTATTCTTATTCTGCGGAGGGTGTACGCCCCCCTTGAATGATAATTTCAAAACAATTGTCTCCTTTTTTCAAAAATTATTCTATCTGTTTTGCTGTTGAAAACATTACGTTACAACAAAATCTATCATACCGTTTATTATAAACTTAGGTTAAGTATTTTAACTACTATAAAGTCGGATCGT
>JAZRIJ010000016.1:0-1857 GCA_045645205.1 Eubacteriales bacterium | reverse complement strand
CGCAGAATTTTCATACAACATCCAGTCGTGTTGAACGTGCAATACGTCATGCCATAGAAGTGGCGTGGGACAGAGGTGACACAGATGTTCTGGATTCGATATTCGGATATACAATTGCGACTTCAAAGGGTAAGCCAACAAATTCTGAATTCATAGCTATGATTGCAGATAAGCTCAGATTACAGATTAAAAACGCTAGTTAAAAATCTATATGTCGGTTTAATCAAAAAGGACATACATTTGAGTATGTCCTTTCAGACTACGGACAAACCCGCCATTTTTGTGGCGGGTTTTCTGCATGATTGAACAATATATTGAAAAATACTAAATATACGATTATCCCTCTTCCAAAGGATGCTCGCTATTTTCTTCATATTCTGTACGGCTGCCGTAAGCAAGCATTGCTCGGAAACTCTTTCGTTTCCACGCATACGGCAATAGCGGAGTCCGTGCAGCTCCTTTGATTCTGCAAAACTACGCTCAATTGTCTCTTTTCTTTTTGCATATATCGCTTTACCTTCTTCCGTATGGGTGAATATATATGCCATATCTCTGTAATCTTCCCACACATGTCGACGAAGGCTTTTTGTCTTTTGTTTCTCACTTAAACACAGCTCCCTTCTTGGACAAGCTACACATCTGTCGTTTTTACACTTGAACTCCTTGTATCCGTTTCTGTCTGTTGTTACATATTCAAGGTAATTTCTTTCAGGACAGATATATACTTCCCATTCGGGAATATATTGAAATTTATACTTTCCGTATTTTCCTTTTTGTTGGCAACCGCGTCTTTTTCCCATTGCTGCTTTTACTTTAAAATCTTCAAAAAGTGCTTTGCATATTGCCGATGTGTTGTAACCTGCATCTAAACCTACTGTTTCGACTTCAAAGCCAAATGTATCTATTTGATATTGCAATCTTTCTTTGTACGGCTTTACATCATTAATATTTCCGGGTGTTACATATGTATCTGTTATTATATTAAATTTTGAATCAACTGTTCTGTGATCAAGATAAAAGAAACCTTTGGGTTTTCCGTCTCTGTGCATAAATCCACTATCAGGATCTGTAGTGCTCGCTTTTATTGTTTTGGTTGGAGTGTTATCATCAAAGTAATTTTCATCATCGTCATCATCAGGTTTTACCGCTTCATCTTCAAATTTTAAAGGCTTTTTGCCATGCTTTGCTCTATCCTCGTTTATGGCTTCATTAAGTTCTTTTATGTAATCTTGTGCTTCAACTCTAACCGTTTCTTCTACAAACTTATTTTTGTTTGCATTTGCTTTCAGATGTGTACTATCTGTGTAGAGCGTTTTTCCATCAACGAGCTTATTCTCTATTGCCTGTTTAAGTATATTTTCAAATATCTGTCTCGGAATATCTGTTCCGTTAAATCTTCTTACTCTATTTTGCCATATTACGCTTGCATCAGGGATTTTATCTTCTATGCCATAGCCTAAAAACCATCTGTAGGCTATATTTACTTTAACTTCTTCGACAAGTCTTGTCTCACTTCTAACTCCAAACAAATATCCTATGAAAAGCATTTTAAACATTATTTCAGGCTCAATTGCAGGCCTGCCATTGTTTTCACAGTAATATGGTCTGCACAAATCATTTATGAATGAAAAGTCGATATATTTATCTATTTTTCTCAAAATATGGTCTTCGGGGACTAAGTCCTCTATATACACAAATTCCATTTTTCTTTGTCTGTTTGTTCCTTCCAAAAGCATCGCAAAGCCCCATTTCTATAGGTTTTTCTTTGCTTTTATTATACCATATTTCTTTCTTTTTTTAAATACTTTTTGCAAAAAAAATTACCGCTGACTTTGAACTTTGTCAGCGGTCTGAGCC
>JAZRIJ010000015.1:0-5687 GCA_045645205.1 Eubacteriales bacterium | reverse complement strand
CGGCACGACATACGATATCACATCGTGATTGATATTAGCATTGTAGTACGCTTCAATCCATGTCGCCGTTTTCCTCTTGATAGGAATATGCCACCATCCAACATGTTCGATATCATCTTCTGCATATAAAGATATATCGGTCAAAGGTTGATTCTCGAATTTATGGGTGTTTTCATTTTTTACATAGAAAAAGCCATCGGACTTTCCGATATACGAAGCATCATAGTATAGATAAATTGCCACGGCACCCTCTATGCTCTCTATATGATGGAGCGCACTTTTTTCTAAGTTGGCAGAATAGGCCGCACGCAAAGAATCATTCTTTAACATTGCAATATCCGATAACTCTGAAACTGCGTTATGAGAAAGAGTATCAACCGAATCTTCTATTTTTGCCAACACAATATCAACTTCACCGGCATTCGTTTTACATAAAAGGTTCATATTTTCTGTGGAACTTTTTTCTATAACACCAGAAGTCAGAATGGTGCCCACAGTGCCAATAATTAATGAAGCTATTAAAACGCTGCCGAAAAGCAGCCACATAATTTTTGCGCGAATTGATTTCATTTTGCTACCACCAGAGAATAAATATAATTTTACATTATAAGTATAGCACAAATGAAATATTATGGCAACTATCATTCATATAATTTGTCACAAAATAGAAGCCACGGCAATTTTTTGCCGTGGCTTCAACAATTATTTTCTATTTGTATAAAAATCCAGCGCATTTTCAAGCGGTAAAACGTGGGAATACAAGAAGCCTTGGATATAATCGCATTCGGCATCGGTCACCTTTTGGTTTTCGACTTCGTTTTCAATTCCTTCACACAAAACAGAAATCCCTAAATCGTGAGCCATACGAATGATACCGATAAGAACGGCGTTTCCTCGGTGAGAAGCCGATTTTACAACGATATTTCGGTCTATCTTAATGACATCGATTGGATAATCACACAAATCGCTAAATGAGGTGTATCCACTTCCAAAATCATCAAGAGCAATTCTGCAACCGAGTTTTTTAATGCCCAATATATTTTTATAGGCAACAGAACTATCACTAACCAAAGCATCTTCTGTCAATTCAATAAGAAGATTTTTTCTGTCAAAGTCATATTTTGACAGAGCTTCTTCGAACTCTTCTAAAAAAGTTGGATGTGAAAGGGTTGTTCGTGTAAAGTTGCAAGAAAGATATAGCTTTTTAAAATCGGTGTTTTTCCAATTGGCGAGCATCTTACAGGTATTTTCCAAAATATAAAAATCAAGTTTATCGATCATACCCGCAAGTTTCATATCTTCAATATAATTCGCCGGTGACAACACACCCTCTTCTAAGCTATGCCAACGGGACAGCACTTCTGCTCCGCACAGTTTCTTTTTCTTTGTGTCAAATACAAATTGAAGATAAATTTGGAATTCTTCATTTTCCAAAGCTTTCGATATCTTCTTTTGAAGTCTGCTTTTGATAGATACGCGGTTCAGAGTGTTTTTATCGCACAAGCAAACATCCTTGTCCTCATTCACGGCAAGAAGATATCCTTGACGGGCATTGTAAATAACGGTTTCTGTAGGGAGGTTTTGTTTATCAAGAGGGTAAACACCGCCCCTGAACAAAACGCCGTTATGCTTTGAAAAACTTCCGTTATAGCTATTAAGATCTCTTATGAGTTCTGTCATACTTTCGATTGCACGTTGCGTATCAGGGCACATAAAGCAACAAGCAAATATGCCGTTGTCAATTCGAGAAGCAAAATCGTTATCTTTAAGTATCCCTGTCATAGTGGCCGCCGCATAGCGTTGCAATTCTTCAGATTCGGGCAAGCCGAAATAGGTTTCTATTTTCTCAATATCAATTGCAATATATGCCACATAATATAATGAGCGCATCGCACTCGAAATATGATGAGAATAACATTCCTCAAAATAACTCAAATTGCCGATACCGGTAAGTGTGTCGGTCATTTTGGTTTGATTCTGCGCGTGATTACGGTGGCGTTTCACAATAATATAAACGAACATAGTAACCAAAGCAAGAACTAAAACACTGATGGCAATTATAAGCCACGGAACGATTTTGGCAGACTGTGCTTTATCTTCAAGCTGCATAGCAGCAGACATCCACACGGTTTTATCGGCAATTTGAACCGCCGTCTCTACGGCTGCCGCCATATCGGGATCCATTATTTTGGTAAAGCCGATACAAACCGTTTGTTTTTTACCGTCTTTATCATAAGAAAACAGTTCTATTTCTTTAGAAAGAGAAATATCTCCTTTATGGTGTGCAGAGGCAATTTCCACCTGAAAATTTTCACAAAGTTCTTTTTGTCTGTCTTTGCTGTCGGCAGAAACATAAGAAAAGTCTATCCCTGTCTGCTCGCTTATTTGCTCATATATCTTTGGCAAGATACCTTCATAACACTCGGTTCTTTCGTTATAAAATTCCAAAGGACACATATTAGGATTACCGGCTATATAAATTGTATCAGCCGCCGTCGGTTCCCTTGTAGACATTACCTCAGCAGAAACGGGAATACAGGCAAAAAGAACACTTAACAAGAAAATTACCGAAACAATCAGCCTTTTCATACTGCGATTCCTTCTTCGGAGTTGTATTCTGCTATCAAGTCTTCGGTTTTGACTGTCTCGGCAGCCAATTTATCATCTATATCGGAAAGTACGGAAACAATTTCTTTTCTGACGTTTTCAATTTTTTCACGATATGTATTCAATTTGTCCGTCTCGGCTTCCTTGAAAGCGAGAAGTTCATCCTGAGCCTCTTTATATTCGCCATCCGCTTTTGCTTTCAACTCGGTTGCATATTGCTGTGCATCAAAAAGCGCTTGAGCAATATCGGCATTTGCTTGTTTATATTTGTTGATCTCTTCATTAAGCGCAGCAATTTGTGCTGTCAATTCATTTCTTTCCTTGGTATGCTCTGCGGTGATCAGGTCGATTTTACCATTAAATTCATCATTTACTCTCGCAATATAATCACATACTTCTGTTTTAGAAAAGCCGAAAAGCGAGGTTCTAAGTAACTTCTTTTGCATAACTGTTTACTCCTTATTTTACATTGATTTTTTTGCGTTCAATTCTGCCCCAATTCAGTTTTTTCTTTTTATAACCGAAAAAAGCGGTTGCTCGGACAAATGCCATAATAAATCGCAAAAAAGTAATCTCAAAAAAGCATAACAAAACCGCTTTCAGAGCATCCATTGCCGATATTTTAAGGTCTATTGTCTGTGTTCTTGCAAAAAATGCGGTTAGAGTTAAAATACAACCAAATACAGCATAAATTGCGAAAAACAAAATCATAAACGGCACATTGATCAAATCAAATATAAATGCAAGTACCATTGTCAGTATGCCGAAGATCTCAATAAATGGGGATAACAACTCATAGAGAAGAAAATAAAAAAACGAAACAAAACTAACGGCTCCAAATTTAGCATTAAACAGCATAACTTTGTGCTTCCACATGCTTTGGAACAATCCCAAATGCCAACGTTTTCTTTGTTTGCAAAGGTCTTTAAGTCTTTCGGGCGCCTGTGACCAACAAATCGCATCAGTAGCATATTTGACACAATATGGAATTTCGTTCAAGGTGCAGTACTCGTGAAGCTTTACAACAAGCTCCATATCCTCGCCCATTGTAGAATGATCATATCCGCCTGCAGCAATCACAACGTCCTTCTTAAAGAGACCAAATGCGCCTGAAATAATAAGAGAACCATTAAATTTATCAAACAAAATTCGTGACGCAAGAAACGAGCGGTCATACTCAAGCACCTGCATGCAGGCAAGGATATTGCTCGGCAACTTATAATTCAAAACCTTTCCGTGGTCAAGCGTAACGCTATTAGCGGGTCTGACCACGCCACCGACGGCCACGATGTTTTCTTGCTCTAAAATGGGACGGGAAATTTTGCTGAGAGAATCGTACTGCAAAACCGAATCGGCATCCATACAAATAAAATAGGGATATTTACAAGCGTTAATACCCATATTCAGTGAATCGGCTTTGCCGCCGTTCTTTTTTCTGATAAGTGTGAGCGGCACCTTTTCACTAACTGATTCATAAACGAATTCTTCTGTTTGACAGTTTATTTTTCTATGAATTGGGCGACGGATAGGTTTCATATCAAATGCTTCAATAAGTTTCTGCGAAGTGTTGTCTTTTGAGCCGTCATCCACGACAACGATTTCATAGAGTTTATATTCCAGAGCAAGCAAGGATTTAACCGTTTCCACCACGGTTACTTCTTCGTTATATGCAGGAACAATAATGCTAATGGGCACATAATAATTTTGAAGCAGTGCGTTTTTCAGTTTTTCCTGATGTCTTTTTTTGTAAAGTTCCGAGGAGCCAACAACCACCGCCAGAAAAAGAAACGAGGAATAGCCGATAAGATAAATAACAAAAAATATATTTATATAATCTAGCATGGTTTTTACAATCATAAAAGCGTTGTCACTTATCATACGGTTACCGCCTCCTTTTCTTTTAGTTTTTTGCGGTCAAAACGATAACGGAGCATTTCGGAGGCATAGCGGTCGCCACCTTCGAAAACATCAATCATTTCCTCGTATTTAACGCCCAGTCGTTCGAGACTATCCGCAGCATTATAGCGCACATACCAATTCCTGTCGCAAAGCAAATCCCTCAAAATTTCTTCTGTCTTTACAGATGGATAATTTCCAAGTGCAGTTGCCGCAATTGCTTTATATTCCCATATAGGTGAAGTATCGGTGGCAAAGCCATATAAACAATCAAGTGCAGGTTCGTAATGGTATTTTGCAAAATATCGAATGGCGCTGAAACGCAACTCCTGATTTTCGTCCTTGTCGCACATAATGTGTAATACCTTTTCTTTATGCGCATCAGAACTAAAGCGAAAGTAATCAAGCACCGGCAGTTTGAGGCTTAAAGAAAACTCATTAAAGCTCTGCCAGAGCTTTTCATCAAGTAACTCTCTTTCTCCGCCGAAAGACAAAAGGCCGTCGGCAATCATTTTTGAGTGATGAAAACCACCTGTTCTATCTAGTAGTTTAAGTGCATTTATTACGCTCTGGGCATCTCCGATGGAATAAAGCGCCTGCAATGCATTTTCACGGCAATACAAATTGGATTCTTTAACAAGCTCCATAAGAGAATCTATAACAATACCTATGTATGCGCCTTTAAATACATTGTATTTCTTGATTATGTAAGGATAATAAGCCGCTTGAATTTTATTTTTCTCGCTATATTTAAAGGTCAGAAAAACAAATACGGAACTTAGCTTTATAATATAGTTTTGAACCTGCTCGGGCTTTTGCACATAAAGTTTTTCAAGTGTTTCGTCAAAAGCCATCATATGATTGATTTTCTTTAATTTCTTACAGAGGAACTTCTTATGTTCTTCATCAATCGTATCCTTACTAAATTGTTCCTCGATACTATCTGTAAAATCTATGCTTCGCTTTTCGATGTTTTTATCCTTTTTGCGAAACACAAAAATGCACACAATGTTGAATATAATCATAGCAGCGCATACGGCTAGATAAGGGTCAAGTACGGGATTCATATTCAAATTGGGATTGAAAAGATCAAAACTGCTTTCAGTGGAAACGATTTTATTATCAAAGGTGATACGAATTTTATTTTCCTTAGCAATAAAGGCTTTGCGGTTATATTCAACAAT
>JAZRIJ010000014.1:0-13624 GCA_045645205.1 Eubacteriales bacterium | reverse complement strand
AAATAAAAAAATGAGCAAAAAAAGACAGCACTTTTTTGTACTGTCCTTTTTTTAATTATATTGATTTTAAAGCCAAGTGAAGAACGTTCTTAGCTGAAACGTTTCTTATATATTCTCTGCCGTTATTTCTGACATTCAGCTTTTCGCACTTAGATTTTTTTTCTGTACTTACAGCGATATAAACCGTTCCGACAGGCTTTTCTTCCGTTCCGCCCGTAGGTCCTGCGATTCCTGTTATACTTATTCCTATATCGGAATTCATAAGCTTTCTTACTCCCTCTGCCATCTGCAACGCACATTCTTCTGAAACCGCGCCCTTTGTATTAAGGGTCTCTTCGCTTACATTTAAAAGCTCCGCCTTTATTCTATTTGCATACGAAACAACACTTCCGTCAAGCACGGCAGACGAACCGCTCACCGTTGTAAGCTTTTCTGTTACCATTCCACCTGTACAGGATTCGGCAATGGATATTTTCATATTATTTTTTGCAAGTTTTTCAATTAATGCCTTTTCAAGTGTTGTATCAATTCCGTAAATATACTTACCTACAGGTGTGTTCTTCAGGGTTTCTATCATTTCGAAACAAAGCTTTTCTCCATCTTCTTCAGTCTTTACTTTGGCTGTAACACGGAGCCTAACCTCTCCGTCTGTTGCGTAAGGTGCGACGGTTGGATTAAGCGAATTTCTCATTATGTCTATAAGTTCGCTTTCAACCTTTGATTCGCCCATTCCGAAAATATTTATATTTTTGCTTACAAACATCCACTCAGAACGGCTTTCAAGATACGGTACGACCCCTTCTTCAAACATAGGCTTCATTTCACGGGGAGGTCCGGGCAATATTATTGCTGTCTTTCCCGTCTCCTCGTTTTCTATAACAGCTCCCGGAGCAGTTCCGCAATTATTCTGCAGAACTATACACCCCTCGGGCATAACGGCTTGTTTAACATTGTTTTCTGTCATTTCCGCATTTCGACTTGTAAAATACGCCTTGAGTCTGTCGTATGAAGGCTTGTGCAGCTCCATTCTCTTGCCCATAAGCTCGGCAACCGTTTCTTTTGTTAAGTCATCGTACGTGGGTCCTAACCCCCCCGTCAGTATAACAAGGTCAGACCTATTTAAAGCCTCTGACAAAAAATTCTTCAGCCTGTCGGGATTGTCTCCAACCACACCCTGATGATACTGATTAATTCCCATTGCCGCAAGTCTTTTAGATATATACGCGGCGTTTGTATTAACAATGTCCCCTATAAGTATTTCCGTACCTACACAAAGAATTTCTGCGTTGTTTATCTGTTTCATACCATCAACTCCCAAAAGCTTTATTTTTATTTTTATTTTATCACAAATTAATATTTTTTCAATAGTTTATAAACTTCTCAATGAAATTGTTTACAATAATTGGGTTTTGTGTTATAATATTCTGTGAAGAACCATTACTAAAAAAAAGAGAGGATATTACATTTGAATATACCCAAGTTTGATAAAGGCGATACGCTAATAATGAAGAAAAAACACCCGTGCGGTTCGGTAGAATTTACCGTTATGCGCACAGGCAGTGATGTAAGAATAAAATGCAAGGGGTGTGGGCATGATATGACTCTGCCTCGACTTAAGCTGGAAAAAAACATAAAAAAGGTTGAGCATATATCTATGGGAGGTGCAGATAATGACTAACGTACATGCATTATGTCTTGATAAAAATACAGAAACAAATTCAAAACCAAAATTCAGTCCATATCTGCTCTGGGCATTTTTCATTCCCGGCTCTATATTCCTGATAATATATTTTATAAGAGGAGTCTATCCTATAGGAGAAGAATCAGTACTCGTACTCGACCTTAATGCTCAGTATGTTTACTTCTTTGAAGAGCTTAGAGATGTACTTCTCGGCCAAGGAAATCTGCTCTACTCATGGCAAAGAGCTCTCGGCGGAGAGTTTATGGGAATGTTTGCATATTATCTTGCAAGTCCTTTTAATCTGCTCATTGTGCTTTTTCCTGAAAATGCCATAACAGAAGCTCTTCTTACCATTTTTGTTTTAAAGGCAGGTTTGTCCGGTTTTAACTTTGCTGTATATCTCCACTATTCCGGCAGGGCAAAAAGCAAATATGCTACAGTAATCTTTGCTTCCATGTATGCCTTGACCTCATACGCTATGGTAAACGCCCACAATACAATGTGGATTGACGTACTTCTCTTCCTGCCCTTGCTCATTCTTGGACTTGAAAACCTTATAAATAAGAAAAGATATCTCCTCTATACCATAGTGCTTGCCGTATCGATTATTTCAAACTTCTATATCGGATATATGCTGTGCATTTTTCTTGCAGTATATTCTGTATATTATTACTTTGCTTACGGCTATTCCTATAAGTATAATGAGACAGGTGAAAAGCTTCATTTGTTAAAATCATTTTTGCGTGTGCTTTTCTTCTCCATTATTGCTCTTGCAATGTCAGCTGTAATTATTTTCACGGTCTACTATTCTTTGAAATTCGGAAAAAATGAGTTCTCCGATCCAACCTATGAGCTTTCATCCAATTTCAACCTACTTGAATTGTTTGCAAAAATGCTTCCCAATTCTTATGATACCGTGCGCCCCGAGGGACTTCCCTTTGTTTACTGCGGTGTATTGTCCCTCATTCTTTTACCGATATTTTTTATTACCAAAAAAATCACTCCCCGTGAAAAAATATGCGCAGGATTTATTATATCAACCCTTGTTCTCTTCTTCTCCGCATCAACGCTTGATATATTTATGCACGGTATGCAAAAGCCCAACTGGCTTAATTACCGTTACAGCTTCATGTTCTGTTTCCTGCTTATAGTGTTTGCGCACCAAGCGTTCAACATTATAAAAGAAATAAACTTTAATCATATCATAGGCGTGTGCGGCGGCTTGATTTTGATGATAGCTCTTATACAAGCCGAAGAATACAGCTATATTGATAATGTTACATGTATATGGATAAGTCTTATATGCGTAGGAATCTATCTTCTTACGCTCTACGCCGTGCGAAAAGAAAACCACACAAGCTTTACCTCCCTCATTCTTGCAATTCTGGTCTCCACAGAATTGTTAATAAACGGATATGTAAACCTCAACTCACTTGATTCGGATGTTATATTCAGCTCAAGGACCTCATACAGAGAATATATCGACAAAATGACTCCTCTGGTTAATTATATACAAACAAATGATGACTCGTTCTACCGCTTTGAAAAAACAGAACACAGAAGAACAAACGATAATATGACTCTTGACATCAACGGTCTGTCAAGCTCTACCTCGACCCTCAACGCTTCAATCGTTAAGCTGCTTAACCAGCTTGGTTATTCCTCAAAATCCCACTGGTCAAAATATCTCGGTGGTACTCCCGCCTCCGATTCACTTCTGGGTATTAAATATATAATAAGTTCTGACAGTATGAATGACGAGCTGTTTACCGAGCTTCACCGCGAAAACGGCTACAGTGTATATCAAAACAAATACGTTCAAAGCATTGCATTTGCAGTTTCCGAAAATACTGAACATTTGGATTTCGGTATTTACGAAACACCGTTTGATCTAATAAACAAGCTTATTACTTCAATGCTTGGCGAACAGGAAACGGTTATGCTCTTCAAGCCTATAGAAAACATTACAGAAACTACCAATAACGCCTCTAAATCCCAGGCAACAAGTGAATATACAAAATATATCCCCAAAAAAGAAGGCTCTGATGCAATCGTAACATATACATTTAATGCGCCTACAGACGACGAACTGTTTTTCTTTTATCCCTCCGACTATCCCCGTAAAGTTGAGCTTATGCTTAACAACAGAGACTGGGGAACATTTTTTGATAATGAAACAGACAGGATAATTTCCATGAAAAGCTTTGAAGAAGGCGAGACGGTCAATATGAAGCTTGTTCTTGCCGATGAAAATCTCTATGTTCTCACCAACTGCAACTATTTCTACTATATGGATACAAATGTGTATATAGATGTTATGACAAAGCTTAACGAGTGCAGATTTGAAATCGATGAACACTCGGATACCCGTCTCAGCGGTACTATAACAGTAAAGGAAGAGGATTCGCTTCTGTTTACCTCTATTCCATATGATGAAGGCTGGCATATATATTGCGACGGTGAAGAGCTTGTACTCACAATGACAGGCAATTCACTTCTTGCTGCAGCAATTCCCGTTGGTACTCACGAACTTGAATTTGTATATCTCCCCGATTGCTTTATACAAGGCTCGATTATAGCCGCTATGGGATTTACTCTGTTTGTTGCCGTTATTGTAATTGATTTGATTGTTAAGAAAAAGAAAAAACAGCTTATGGTAAAAAAAGCTGTTGACGAATTCTATGACGGATTTGAATTTCCCGAAACAGAAGAAACGCTGGAAGAGGTTATCTCGCCGAACAAAGATAACGAAGAAAATTCAAACGAATAACTGAATAAGACTTGATAAAAATGACTACCCTCTAATTCGGAGGTGGTCATTTTTGAATATAAAGTATTATGAATTGCCGAGTATGTTTTTGACAGGCGGTGTAGTGTATATGCTTCTTGAGCTGATGTGGAGAGGCTATACACATTGGTCGATGGGAGTATGCGGAGGGATATGTTTTCTCGGAATCTATATTTTCGAAATTCTGAAAAAAGACAGCCATATCCTGCTCAAATGTCTGTTCGGCTGTATTTTTATAACATTCAACGAGTTTGTAACCGGCTGCATTGTTAACCTTCTTCTCGGCTGGAATGTATGGGACTATTCGGGTATTATATTTAATCTATATGGACAGATCTGTCTGTTATTTTCATTTTTTTGGTTTTTGCTCTGTATTCCCGCATTTAAGATTGCAAGGCTTATCCGAGATAAAATATTTTCCCGCCAAGAAAAAATATTTGGAAGCTAATATCCCTACATCGAAAAAAGCGAAGTTTTCTGCATTTTGAGTTTGATTTGCAGAAAACTTCGCTTTTTGCATTATTCTATTCCAAATACCATTTTATTTCGTCTTCTATCCAGTAAGCAAAACGGGTATAAGGAAGCCTGTTTTCGTGTTGCTTTATTTGGATATAGAGTGGAGCTCCGTCTACCTGACCTTCCCAGATATCGGCATAACAGTAATCGTATTCGTCGCGACAAACGTTTTTCATAAACTCGATAGCGTCGGCGTGTACAATTTTTATTTTCTCTTTATGCTCAAACTGGGGCAAGATATGTTTTTCAAAAAGGTCTATTATCTTATCGCTTATTTCAACTACCGTTATGCTTTTCACTTTTTCGGACAGCGAGATAACATACGGATAGTAACCAAGACCAAGTCCCAGCACAAGGCACCTGCCTTCCGCCTTGTCAACGTCTATCTGCATAGAATTAATTTCCGACGGGCATACGCTTACCCAAGGCATTTCTCCCTCATATACGCTCGGAAAAAACACACGTTTATTAAAAAATCCAAGCTTCGGAACAACGATATCCTCCGACAACCTCGGCATATCGTACTGGAAAAACTCACCTTTTTCATAGCAAGCATTAAGCAAAAGAACATTACCGTTATTTACAACAGGAACTTTTATATTCTTCAAATACGGGTCATCATAGAAATACTGCTTACTATGGCATTTTGCGTTTAAAAACAGTTTTTTCAGATATTCATCATCTGCGTGATCCCATATTTTCAGCATATCGCAAAACTTTTTTACAACATAAAACGTTTCAAAATCCCCGTTGTAAAGTCCTGCTTTTTTCAGCCCCTCAAGCTGTTCTTTTGAATATTCCTTTTTTGCCTTTTCGAGGTCCGATTCGGTATAGTTTACCGTCGGAGCTTCAGTTATTATTTTCTGTGAAATATAACCGCTTAGTTTAAGACTGGTTTCTTTATCCATACATTCCTCCTATTCAAAAAACAGACTGTAGCAAAAAGATTAAAAAATCGTATTAACTACAGCCTTTTTTTAAATAATAATTTTTCTGTCGTGTGTAACCTCAAGCTCTTCCGCATACAAATGGGATGTATCGGAATAACAAAAACATTTGGGAGAGGTTATGCCGTTCAGGTTGTTTTTAAATTCAATAACAGTAACACCCGTGTGAAGATGCCCATAAAATGACGACCAAATTATATGAAGCGGTATATGAAGAAGCTCGGAAAGCCAGGTTCTTGAAAAAATAGCGTGGCAAAACAACGCAACTCTGTCTTCATTTTGTCTCATTATTTTGTATATTCCGTTTTCTTCTTTATATCCGAGACGCTCAAGAAAGTCTCTGCCGTTATCCCTGATACGGTTAAAAGCTGCTTCCATATCCGATTCGGCAAGCGCCTTACTTTCAAACATTTTTGTAAAAGGAATATCAATCTCTCCGTTTTCTTTTAATAGAGTGTTTTGTAAAACAGTTACCGACCTTTTTTCTCCGTCGGGATATGTGGTCATCTGTTCTCCGTGCACCTCCTGCGCCCAATGCTCAACTTGATAATCAAGTCCCAGAAGACGACAGGTAGGCTCTGCTGTCTGTATTGCTCTGCCCATCGGTGACGTATAAACTACATTGATTTTCGATCTTTGCAATCGCTTTGCAACAGCCTCTGCCTGCATTTTTCCAAGCTCTGTCAATGAGTCGGTTTTGTAATCGGGATCACCGTGTCTTATTATGTATAAAAGCATTATTTTTCCTCCGTCGACATGTTTACATTTTTATTATATCACATTTATTTAACTTAAGCAAGCGAACATATTAAGTTATTTATGTTTTTTAGCAGTATCTTAGCATAAAAAAGCAATTTTTCTCAAAAAAGCTCTTGACATTCTCAAACCGTTGTGGTAATATAATCAAGTACTAATAAGTGCGCTGCTAGCTCAGTGGATAGAGTGCCCGGCTACGAACCGGTAGGTCGCAGGTTCGAATCCTGCGCGGCGCGCCAGTAAAAAAGCATCGACAGAAATCGATGCTTTTTTCAATGATGTTTGACTTTGGCAAGTGATGTCAGCTTTGCCTAATGATGTGTGCCTGATAGTACTGTATACTCGGTAGGTAATTTTTTTAACTTTTGTCAACAATATTCTTGTTGTGTTTTTATACATTTTTTTTGCATATTAATATTTTTTATGCAATATTTCTGTCAAAAACGACCCATTTGCATACCATATAATCATATATATTCTATACAATTTACAGAAATGCATAAAAACACTTGATTTTTTGTAAAAGAAATGTTATAGTGTTATTGTATAAATTTATTTTTTTAGTGAGGTTGACATTTTATGAAAAAAATTATTGCACTTCTTTTGACACTTGTACTCTCCGTTGCGATTCTCGCAAGCTGCGGAAGCGCCGCAGATAAGCAAAGCCTTGAAGCTATCAAGGAAAGAGGCGAACTTATCGTTTACACAAATGCAGAATTCCCTCCTTTTGAATATCTTGCAGACGGCAAGCCCGTCGGCGTTGATATGGACATAGCAAAAGCTATTGCTGATGAGATAGGAGTTGAGCTTAAGATAGAAAATGTTAAGTTTGACACTATAATTTCTTCAGTTCAGTCAGGTAAGGCTTCTATGGGTGCTGCAGGTATCACAGTTACAGACGAAAGAAAAGAATCGGTTGATTTCTCGGTTTCTTATACAACAAGTACACAGTATGTTATACTCCCTGCAGATGTTTCATATGAAAACATTACCACTCTTAAGGGCATGAACATTGGCGTTCAGCTTGGAACAACAGGGGACTTTATTATTTCAGACGAAGTAAACGGCTATAAAGATGATAACGGCAATCCCGTTGAGGGCGTACTCCAAAATTCAGGCGCATCTGTTACTACATACAATAACGCTAACCTTGCCGCAGAAGCTCTCAAAGCAGGCAAAATTCAGGCTGTTGTAGTTGATAAGCTCCCTGCTGAACTTATTGCAAAGAACAGCGGTGAAAAACTTAAGGCTGTTGAACTGGTTTATGAAGACGGCTCAAACACTGCTGAATCATACGCTATCTGCGTTGCAAAAGGAAACGACACACTTCTCGAGGTTGTAAATACAGTTATAAACAAGCTTCTTGAAAAAGGCAAGATCGACGAATATATTGTAACACACACAACAAACGCTCTTGCATAAGTTTTAAATATTATAAACACATAGCTCACTCTACTCTCCCCCGCTTTTCGCTGTGGGAGAGTAGTATTGTAAAAACACATTATTTGATAGGTAAATATAGGTAGTTAAATGGTACAGTTTTTTGAATCCTTAGTTCAGCAATTCAATAAGACTTTTATTGTTGATGACCGATATATGTATTTTCTCAAGGGATTGCAAAACACACTTATAACAGCCCTTGCCGCAACCTTGATGGGTATCGTTATCGGCGTAATTGTAGCAATAGTCAAGGTCTTACATAAAAAAACCGGCAAGCTCTCAATATTTAATTGGATATTTGAGCTTTACACAACGGTTATCAGAGGAACGCCCGTGGTTCTTCAATTGCTCATCTCATACAATCTTATATTTGTTTTCTCAAACGAAGCTGTAATGGTTGGAATTTTTGCCTTTGGAATAAATTCGGGTGCTTATGTTTCTGAAATAATCCGCGCCGGTATCATGGCGGTTGATGACGGTCAGACTGAAGCAGGAAGGTCGCTCGGTCTTTCTCAGCTCCAGACAATGAGGCTCATAGTTCTGCCTCAGGCATTCAAAAATGTTCTCCCCGCCTTAGGTAACGAATTTATAGCTTTGCTCAAGGAAACCTCGGTAATTGGTTATTTGGGAGTTATGGACCTGACAAAAGCGGCAGAATCGGTTATCAGCCGCACAGCAAATGTCTACTTCCCTTATTTGACGATAGCTCTTATTTATCTTATACTGGTACACGGTTTGTCAAAGCTGTTCAATATGCTTGAAAGGAGATTTGCGCAAAGTGATAGAGGTTAAGAATTTATGTAAATCTTTCGGCAAACACGATGTATTGAAAAACATCGACTACAAAATCGAAAAAGGCGAGAAGATAGTTATTGTCGGACCTTCCGGTTCGGGTAAAAGTACATTTTTGCGTTGTCTTAACCTTCTTGAAACACCGACATCAGGAGAAATATGGTTTGAAGGCATACAGATAAATGATAAAAAAACGAAGATTGATACCGTTAGACAAAAAATGGGTATGGTTTTCCAACAATTTAATCTTTTCAACAATAAAAATATACTTGACAACATAACATTAGCGCCCGTTACCCTTAAGTTGCAGACAAAAGAAGAAGCCGAAAAGAAAGCTATGGCGCTTCTTGAAAGAATAGGTCTTGCAGACAAGGCAAATGCATACCCTTCACAGCTTTCGGGCGGTCAAAAACAGCGTGTTGCCATTGTTCGCGCATTAGCTATGAACCCCGATGTTATGCTCTTTGATGAACCCACCTCAGCTCTCGATCCCGAAATGGTGGGCGAAGTACTTCAGCTTATGAAAGAGTTGGCTGACAGCGGTATGACAATGGTTGTCGTTACGCACGAAATGGGATTTGCGAGAGAGGTCGGAACAAAGATACTCTTTATGGACGACGGCAAAATTATGGAAGAAGCTCCTCCGCAAGAGTTTTTCAATGCCCCCAAGCATCCCAGACTTCAGGATTTTCTTTCAAAAGTATTATAAAACAAAAAAGTCCGTTTTCACGGGCTTTTTGTTATGCTTACTTTCTCTTGTCAAGAAGATTGTGAATTCTGTTTACGGGGTTAAGAAGCTCACTTATGGTTTCGTCATGGTTCAGTGTGTCAATAAGCATTGCAACATATTTGCACATATTAACTTCAAAATACCAAGGTCTGCTTAAAAGCTCCGGCTTTCTATAGTTCAAATTAGTTGTAAATACTTTTGTAATAAGTCCCTTTTCATAAGCCTCATCAAACTTTTCAAAACCGTTACAGAAAAGACCAAAGGTAGAAAAAACAAATATTCTTTTTGCGCCTTTTTCCTTAAGCTGAGCCGCAACATCAAGCATAGAATCGCCTGATGATATCATATCATCGACAACAATAACATCCTTACCCTTAACCGACTTTCCGAGATATTCATGAGCTTCAATGGGGTTTCTTCCGTCAACAACCCTTGTATAGTCGCGACGCTTATAGAACATACCAAGGTCAAGACCGATAACCGATGAGTAGTACATGCTTCTGCCCATCGCTCCTTCATCAGGAGAAATCATCATTATGTGTTCCTTGTCGAGCTGTATATCCGGTACTGCCTTAACAAGCGCCTTTATCATCTGATATGTAGACTGAACGCTGTCAAAACCACTGTTTGGAATTGCATTCTGTACTCTCGGATCGTGAGCATCAAATGTAATAATATTTGATACTCCCATATTTACAAGCTCCTGAAGCGCAACGGCACAGTCAAGCGATTCTCTTGCCGCTCTCTTATGCTGTCTGCCCTCATAAAGCATTGGAATAATTACCGAAAGTCTTCGCGCCTTACCTGCTATCGCTCCGATAACTCTTTTTATATCCTGATAGTGATCATCCGGACTCATGGGAACAACCATGTCGTACATCTTGTAGGTTACGCCATAGTTAAATACATCTGCAATAATAAACACATCATGTCCTCGAAGTGTATGCTTAAGCAAGCATTTTGCCTCTCCTGTTCCAAATCTGGGACAATCTGCATTGATAATAAATGACTCGTCCGTTTTTCTCCATTGTTTCAGATAATAGTCAACATTTCCGGCAAATTCCTCGCCGCCTCTCATACTGATTACACTAAGTTCACCAAAAATATTATCTTTCATAATTTCCCCCATAACAGTTTTTTTGACATCTTTTTCTGCAACATATCAATGTTCATCTCTATTATAGCACACCTTGTCATAAATGAAAATACGATTTTATAAATTTTATAATTTTTTTTATATATTTTTGTAAAAAAACGATATTTTCTATGCAAATTATTTTTCTTATGTTTTTCTGTTATTTTAATTAATCTCTTCCTTTAAAATCTTCTTAGGCTTCACCTAATAGTGTGGCTAAAAATATCAATTGGCAAGCGTGTTTTCACAAATAAAACACTTTCACTCATTGCATATGAAACAAAAGGTATCAGACAGTAAATGTATGGGTAAATATACTGACTCTTTCCCTCCCAAACGGTATGAAAAAGAAGCCCACCCACAAAGAAAAGAAACATAAGCTGCCAGCCGTCATATTTTTTTCTGTAAAACACAAGAAATCCTAAAGCAAACATCCATATTATCTGAGTTATAAACTCACAAAAGCGGGCAACATCTCTCTCCGCCTCTTCTCCATTGTACAGAGATCTCAAAATATTCGTGTGAGTATACTGTCCACATACTTCGAGCGGTCCACTCCATATAGACTGGTATGTATTTTCACACCACATAGATACGGTCTTTTCCTTAAAAAATACTAATGCAGCTTTCGGTTCATTTTTAATTGTTTCAATATTTGCATTCAGTTTTTCTTTCCCTATCTCAGCCGCCGCCTTACTGTCATATCCCACATCAATATAAGTATAATAATTAAAACCATTATACCACCCCGGCGCTCTGTCTTTGTTATTCATATCAGTTCCCATAGCAATCCACATTACCGATGGAACACCGTTGTCCAAATTTTGACCTGATACATTTTCAAAATAGCTTATTATAAGCTTCATAGGCATAATACTACACAATACAACGCAAAAAATGGCAACCAACCTTACCCATATTCTTGCTTTTGAAGCAATTGAAATATATATTATTACAGCAATTGCTCCGATAATATAATTTTTTCTTATAATTACGGCAAAACTTAAAAAAAGCAACATCAGCAAAAGACTTTTCATGCTGTTTTTCTTTACAAATTCCAGCGCATAGTAAAACGCGAATATCATAAAGAAAAGTCCGGGAATAAGCCCGTATGCAAACAGGATAAAAAACAATTGCGGAAAAAACACAAATGATAATGTAATTGTTAAAATATTTGTCAGTTTGCTTTCAAATACTAAATTTGCTATCTTGTAATTGCCATAGTTTATGGCAATTACAAGTATAAGATTTACCGTAAACACAAAAGCCGTACTTTTACCAAAGGTATAAAGCAAGTAATCATACAGCATCAAACCTGTCTGATGCGGATAACTGTGAAGATATTTCCCCTGCGCAAAATAATCATAGCTTCCAGAAGCAAAGTTTTTTGCTGAATTATAAACCGACAAAGCATCAGATCTTAACGACATATCAACATTAAATATAAGATACGCCCCGGCAATGATATAAAAAAGCGAAAAACACCAAAAAAGCTTTTTTTCATCTATTCTTTGAATTATTTTTAAAGCAAACGAAAGCAAAAAGACAAAAAGAATAGCAAAAAAGCAAAACAATATACCTCTAAAAACAGTATTTGTTACCGTTATGTGTTCATAGGTATCGTATGAAATATTTGCGCTGTATAAAAAGTTAAATAACAACACAATCAATGTGAATATAAGCGCAATGTAAAAAAACACACTGTTACAAAACTTTTGAAGCTTATTATTTTTCAAACTTTTACCCTCAATTAATCTCCATCGGTTCTTTCCGAAATTATAAATCTCGGACGTTTTTTGGTTTCAAGATATATTTTACCGATATATTCACCTATAACGCCGAGACTCATAAGCTGTACTCCGCCTAAAAAGCAAAGTATACTTATCAGCGATGCCCAGCCGGATACGGACTTACCTATAAGAGAAACCATGACAGACCAGATTATGCCGACAAAGCTAAGTAATGCTACAAAAGTTCCAAAAGCGGTTATTAAACGTATAGGTTTAACAGACAGACTCGTTATCCCGTCAAAAGCAAGGGCAAGCATTTTTTTCAAAGGGTAATGACTCTCCCCCGCAATTCTTTCTTTACGCTCATAGTACACCGAGGAACACTTGAAGCCTACAAGGGGAATCATACCGCGAAGAAAAATATTTACCTCTTCAAAGTTTGCAAATTCTTTCAATACTTTTGAAGAAATAAGCCTGTAATCAGCATGGTTATAAACCGTTTCCACGCCCATTGCCGACATCAGCTTATAAAAACCTTGGGCTGTAGTACGCTTAAAAAATGTATCAGTTTCACGGCTGCTGCGAACCCCGTAAACTATCTCACAGCCATTGTGATACTCGTCAACCATTTTGTCCATTGCATTTATATCGTCTTGTCCGTCGCAGTCTATGCTTATAGTTATATCGCATTTATCTTTCGCCTCCATAAGACCCGCAAGCAAAGCATTTTGATGTCCGCGGTTTCGGCTGAGACAAACACCGCTGTAATGCTTGTCCCGTTCTGCCAAAGAACAGATTATATCCCACGTTTTATCCTTACTGCCATCATTTACAAACAGTACCCTGCTCTCTTGAGATATCTTTCCCTCTGCTGAAAGAATATTCAGCTTATCCAAAAACATAGGCGCTGTTATAGGCAATACCTCTTCTTCATTATAACACGGAATAACAATATAAAGTATCGGTTTCATAATTTTTCTCCATTTGTTATCTTTTTATTTTATAATATCAGAAATCTTCGTAAAAGTAAATGTAATAACTATAAATTTTTTCTATTTTATATAATTATATCCATTAAATAAAAAATCTTGTACTTTATTATTTAATTA
>JAZRIJ010000013.1:0-9399 GCA_045645205.1 Eubacteriales bacterium | reverse complement strand
ACAACTTCATTTTCTAAAAATTGCAACAAGTGTGATTATTGGAAGTTTTGCAGTCGTAATATTTCATCGCCCTCTCCGTTTGATGTTTACTATCTTGATTTTACGGAAAAATGTGACTTTAATAATCGGGGTATTTCTTTCTTTGATGTTCCGGGTCACGCATCTAAATTAAAACCTGCCGCATTGCGTCAGATAGAGTATTACAATCGACCGAATGATGCTTATGTAGATAAGACAGCTATTAAGGAGTTTTTAGACGGGCTTACTTATCCTATTTATTCGCTTGATTTTGAAACCTATCAAGCGGTTATTCCTGAATATGATGGTATCGCCACCTATGAACAGGTGCCGTTTCAGTATTCTTTACATATTGTAGAATCACCTGAGACAGAGCTTACTGATGTTAAGGAAGCGCATTTTCTTGATCTTAGTGGTGCAGATACCCGCCGTGCTATTGCTGAAAGCCTTGTAAATAATATTCCGTATGGAGCTTGTGTTGTTGCATATCACGAAAGCACTGAAAGGAACATTGTTGACCGACTTGCTAAATACTGTCCCGACTTAGCAGACCACCTTTTAAGCTTTGTTTATAAAGATCCCTTAAAGCTTTTTGAAAACGGGAACTATTACGTAAAAGCTATGGGAAAATCTTTTTCTTTAAAAAGCGTGGCACCTGCTCTTTATCCTGATGATAAGCATATGGATTATCATAACTTAGAGGGTGACGTTAAAAACGGCACTCAGGCTATGAACGTTTATTTGAAAATGAACGAATATACCGCAGAAGAAAAAGAAAAAATCGAACAAGATCTTGAAAAATATTGCGCCCTTGATACCTTGGCTGTGGTAAAAATTTTGAAAAAACTTTATGTAGTATGTAAATGAGGTTGATTTTATGGAACTTAAAGAATTTATCGGTAAAATTGTTATTCGTGCATCAGATAAAAAACGGCTTTTTATCACAGAAATTACAGCGCCGGAAATAGAGGCTCAGACCGTTGAGCCTGAAGCGCACGGATATCACACCTGCTATTGTTGGGAAACTATCAATGGTGATCCCATTACTAATGGATATTTAATATTTGAAGATGAGTCATTAACTGAGCCGTTTAAAAAAGCTTACGATACATATTGCCGCACCGAAGATGCCTACTGGGAAAATTACGGATATTGGATGCGTAAATCGTGAGTGCCGTTTTTAGTGTAATAGCACCTAAAAAACAATAAATTTACGTGATGATTTAACACGAGGTAGGTGTGCTGTTGATGGTTTATATGGTTTGTTGAAAGTCAATGTTTAAGGAGATGTTATGATGATTTCTCAAACGCAAGATAAGAAAAAATTAAAGTTTGGTGCAGTTTGGCTTTGGTGTATTGGCGAAGGTTACGAACAAAAGGAAAACAAAGAAAATTTTCTTGATGCAACTTTTTCTAAGAATGGAGAAACAACAGGGTTTATCTTCGAATTTAATAAAACCGTTGATGAAATGCTTTCTTGCATCGAAAAGGCAAAAGAAAAGGTTCAGTATATTTACATAGTAATTGATGATGATGCAAAATACCGAAGTCTCAAAAAGGTTTTACCGGAGTTTTGTGGGATCTTTTGTAATTCAAATGCATTTGGTTTGGGGATGGTTACACAAATCATTAGACAAGCTACCCTTATTTATAATGTATATGGAAAAATGAAACTCGGTTATAAAGAAGTTGCCAAACAAAAACAATCATCCAAAATTATCCCAATACAGATGCTATAATATATTTGTAAATGATAGTCCACAGGACTTAAAACCAGAGGGATATATGAAGAATTATGCTGATCTTATTGCAGATACTGAAAATACATGGGATTTGCCGGACGATGAAGAATCCTACATTGACGCTAAATATGTTGATGGAGAAAAGGTTGAATACGAAATCATTTTCGGCAATGAGAATATTGTGTTTATCAAAACGGGAGCCGGAGGAAACGTACGCGGCTATAAGAATAAATATCTCCAAATAGCTAGGCGTATTCATGACCGGATTGGCGCAACGGTAATCTGTGCCTCTAATCCCGATGCGCCGCACGAAAACATTGATGAACAGGAAATTCGATGGGTTGCATCGGAGCGAGGCTTTGAAACGTTTAATCTTTTCCTTTGGGGAACTTCCGATGGTGCATATCAAAACCTTTCTTTGGTGAAAAGATTTCCTGAAACGGTGAAATGGATTGGGGTCAATTCCTCTTTCATCACATTTGCTGACTTCGAAGAAAAATTGCAGGATTTGCATTGTGTGAAAAAGATTCTTGTTTACGGAACCGAAGACGACGAATATGGTGTTGTTTTTCCTGTACTGATGACAAAGAAAGATGAAAACCGAAAAATCTACTTTATAGAAGGTGCGGATCACTGTTTTTCGAATATGCTGCCAGAGTTTATTCAAACCATTGATTTAATTTATAATGAAGATATGGACATGGGTGAAGATGTTTACAAAGGTGCGCCTGGCTTGGATCCCGAACTTGAATACGAAGGGATCGAAGAACTCTTGGAAGACAAAATTTGAATCGTCCAAATTCGTCCTAACGCAAATGATATAATATTATTACAAACAATAGTCCACAGGACTTAAAACAGGAGGAACATATGAAAACTTACAAGATCGTTTACACCATCGCAAATAAGCCCGGAAGACATGTAGCTTTTTACGAGGATGTTTGCGCAGACTTCGCTCGTATACGTGCACGAGAAGAACTTGGCGGTTGGGATGTTGTTACTATTTGGGAAGTAACTGAGGTTGATTTTTAAGTACCTTAATTTTTGAGGTGGTCCTCTATGGGCCACCTCTTTCCGTAAAACACACGAGATTATATCGGACATATTTGGACTAATACAGTTGTGTTTTGATATAAAATATGATACAATAAACAAAACTATATATTATACGGAGGTTACAGTATATGGCTAAACCAGGTAACTCTAAAAGGAAAACAGAATATACTGTGAATTATGAAGATTCACTTTGGGTTATTTATATTTTACGCATTCTTAAAAACTATAGTTCTCCTAAAAAAACCTTATCTTCTCAAGATGTTATAGGTTATTTAAGGAGTGATTACGCTCTCTGCATTTTTGATGAAGCAGATCCCCAACGAAAGGAAAAAATGGACGCTCAGCGAAAAAAAGTAAGAAGGCTTCTTGATACGCTTCAAAAATTTTATCGTGGTGGGGGCATCAAAAAAGTTGAGGGCAAAACAACCCGAGAAGGACATAAATGGTTTTATGATGCTTCTCGCGATAAATTTGCTGATAAAGAAATTGTAATGGAAGAGACACTTACTGAAACTGAAGTAGACTTCTTGGTTGATCTTATATCGGCGACTAAGATTCTTAATTTCAAAGGCACGCGAGGTTTGATAGATAAGCTTCTTAGGAAAATGCCAATCACTAAAGAAGATAGAAAACGCAGATTGTGGAAAATCGAAAGTGAAGGATGGCTAAAAACCCCGAATGAGGATCTTATAGAAAAGAAGGATTATATTCAAGAGTGTATTGATGAATATGATGATATTATTTTCGACTACGAAAACGAAGAAGCAATTACAGCAACTCCTCTCAAATGGATTTATGATGGTGGAACATGTTTCCTAAATGCCATAGTCGAGAATACACAACGCAAATTTTCGCTCGACAAAATACGAAATTACTATTATAAAAGTGCTAAATATGAAGACTTTGAAGATTTTAGACTCTATGAAGAAGCAACAGATAGTGATAAAACCGCATTGGATAGCTTATTTGTTAACATACCTACTATCAAGAGTGCAATAGCGGATAAAAAATGCCTCCATTTTATGTATCGTTCTTATGCGGTCACCAACGATCAAGTTATCTCCACAGACGAAGAGAAAAGCATTTTGCCCCATAGTCTTGTTTTTAATGATGGAAAATACTACTTAATTGGAATTGACGAGAATGTGCCAGGGCTCAATAAAATTGCGTATTTTCGAGTTGATTTAATGTTTGAGCTGTATTACGCAGAAACAAAAATTGAGTTATCAAATTGGGATAAACATGTTTTCGAAACGATAGAACGAGCAAGATTGGTTGAGAAACACCCGTTAATGCTGGCTGGTAAAGAAACTACAGTAACGTTTAAGATTGCGGAATCTGGACTTGATAGAGTAATTGATGCTTTTGCGGTAAAACCGGATAAATTTGAGGTTACTAAAGAAACTATGACAGTTAAAGATTCTTCTGTGGAAGGTTTTCACGAAGAAAAGGCTGTTAGTATTCGTGTTAGAACTACCATTGAGGAGGCGTTTCGTTGGGCGTTAGCAAATGCAGACGTGGTTGAATTAGTAGAGCCTCAAAACATTAGGGACAGATTGGGACGAATTGCTGATCCGATTCATAAAACTTATGCAAAAACTATAGTAGATCGGGTGCGAGAAAATATAGATTTCATTCGTGAAACCGGTATGTTTAAAATAACAATGAATGTTGATGAAGATACTGCTTTTGAAACCTTTAAAGAACTGAAAAAACAAGGCAACTTAGACATCGTGGATAAAATACATATTGCCAAAATAAATGGTGAATCGGGAGAGTACTTCGATAACTTTGTGAACGCTAGACATTTGTGTATAGCATTTGCACCGAATTGTGAAAATGTTATATGGGCATCTAAACTCACGAAAATAGCAAGTTTAGATATCCACAAAACACAAATAAAAGATGCATCTTGGTTAAAAGTAATGAAAAGTTTGAGATATGTTGAAATTACAAAAACACCAATTTGTGATTTGTCTGTGTTGAAAGATCATAAACACATTTTGTTCTTAAATGTAAGCGATACTTTAATTACGGATATTAGTTTTATAGAAAGTTATGAGCATTTAGGAAAATTAGATGTTAGTGGATGTCCTATTGAGGATTACACGCCTTTATTAAAGATTAGACCGCTTGATATGTTGACAATCGATGAAAAGGCGGTTGCTGCTATTGGAATGGATAATTTAGTAAAACATCATCCTGATGCTGTAATTAAAGTTCAACAAAAAGTTGATAATCGAAAAGTTTAATAGTTACATTACGGAGGCTTCGGCCTCCTTTTTTGTGTGATTATAGCCCAAAATCGACCTAATCAAGGTTGTATAATATATATGTAGGGTTTGAAAACCAACTAAAAATATATATGAAAGTGATTTGGTGAAAAATGAAAAACAAACAACTTTTTGAAAAGGCATATTCTCGTTTGATTGAACTTTATGGCGGAGAATATTCTACACCTGACATTACCATTTTGAGTCGCTTTTATCGAGAGAAAAGAATTCTTGCTGAAAGTGAACTTTATATGCGTTACCTTGATTTAATAGGAAAAGTCAGAAGCATTGCAGAACTGCGAGGAGAACATATTTGGGTTAGAGGAACCACCGGAACATCTTTTATTGCATATCTTTTAGGTGCGACTAACATTAATCCCTTGCCGAGACACGAGTATTGTCCGCATTGTCATACAACAAAGTTTATTGGAACCGGAACCCCTTTTGCTCGGGCGCCGAAAAAATGCTCATGTGGAACTGAGATTGAAGCTGACGGACACAATCTTCCGTTTGAATCAACCCTAAAAAGCGTTTTATCAGAACAGATTCAGTTTTGCGTTTCGCACACCTTTTTTGATGAAGTGAAAACTATGATTCATGATGAACTGTGGGATAAGTCGATTGTTACTCTTAGCGATGAAGATGTATCCCCGATATGGCTTTGTATTCTTGATAAAGAAACCAACGAGTGTGGAGATTATATATTGAATGGAAATCGAGAAATCTTTGCAAATTTTCCAAGAATTACACTTGTGCCGGATAGTACACTTGATAAATACCGTGAACTTGAAATGGCTACGGAATTCAAAATGAGGGACATCGGATACGATGAACAAAGCCTTGCATTTTTTCATTTTATGGAATGTGATATCCAAGGCATACCACACTTCGACAATGATTTTATAAAGGAAATTTGGAATACAATAAATCCGCGAAGCTATGATGACCTTCTAAAGCTTATAGGATTTGCTCATTCTACTAATATTTGGAAAAATAATGCGGAAATAATTTTTAATGAACATAAAATGTCATTTCGTGAGATTCCGGCATTTAGAGAAGAACTGTACGAAATGATTTGTGAGCGACTATGCTTAAAAAGTGTTTATGATGAAGGATTCGCATATGAAGTGACAGATAAGGCGATGCGCGGATATTATGAAAAGACCGGTGGGGTTGATGAAGATACAATGTTTGCTTTATTAAACATTGGATTTGATATAGATTTTATATTTTTTCTTTCGTCGATTCACTATATGTTCCCTAAGGCACATGGAATAGCATACATGCGTGAAGCAATTGCGATGATGTTTTATAAAACTAAATTCAATAAAGAGTATACTGAAATTATGTTAGTAAAAACGGATTAAGGTGCTGTTGGTATTAACAAATATAGTCTAAAGCAGTTGTGTATCGTGATATTTTGTTTTTAAAAATATTTTTAATTTTCAGGAATATTTTGTATATACTTAGCTCGTCATATAGTAGAGGAGGTTGTTAAAGCACTCTCCTCAATTTTTTCAAAAATATTCCAAAAAACTCTTGACAAACGAACATTTGTTCTTTTATAATGTAAAATGCTGAATTTTCGGCATTTACAACTTAATATGAAGATGTGTTAAAACATAACATTCGTGGCGTATGCCACCGCCTTCACAAATGCTACGGGTCTGTTGGCAGAGAAGGTTGATCATACAGTCCTCGTCTTTGAATTTCAAAGTCGATACATAGAACATCGAATTTAAGCGAGAGCAGTGCCCCCGCTTATTCGTGTTACCTATGTATCGGCTTTTTTATTTTGTCTTCAAAGAAAGATACATATATACAACAATCTCCGTTTTAAGTAACAGCACCTTGACAACTGAATGACCGTCCGATGGAGATACGATTTTGCGATGACCTTTGATCTGAATCAAAGCGAGCGAAATAACGTTGCGGTGAGATCCCGGGATAGGAACGACTTTCGGATAGAACGGTAAAACGGATTACGTTTTGTGGGGAGTTATCCTCAGATAACGGGGCGAAGTCCCATCCCTCTCGGAGAGCCCACTGACATCTTTGCACGGAGCATCCGCGAAAGTGTCATAGTGGGTTACGCACTTTCAAAAGGTGCGTAACGAGGAAAAAGATTAAATACGAAGGAGGTGAAAAGATGGCAAAAACAAACTATACCGTAGCACGAGTGCAGACACGAACAAAAGATAGCATTGGCAAATACGAACGACACAACGAACGCAAGAATGAGCATTACGCCAATATGAATGTTGACCTTACTCAAACTGAAAAGAACGTGCATTTTAAATCCTGCGGCGATCTTACGTATAACGAAACTTTGGATAAGATGGTAGCTGACGGCAAGGTCTCCCTTCGTGGACTAAAAGCAGATGCCAAGGTTTACGATGAAATGATTTTGGACGTTAACACCGATTACTTTGAGCAACACGGCGGTTATGAATTTGCGACGAAGTTTTACGAGTCGGCATACCGCTTTGCGGTAAAGCTTTATGGCGAGGAGAACATTCTCTCTGCCGTAATGCACGCCGACGAACTGAACATTGCTCTAACTGAAAAATACGGCAGACCGATTTATCATTACCACTTGCATATTGTAGCTTTGCCGGTGGTAGAAAAGCAAATTAAATGGTCTAAGCGTTGCAAGGACAAATCACTAATCGGAACTGTGAAAGAAACCGTTATGCAGGTTAGCCACTCTAAGAAGTGGAAGTCACCGCAATTGACAGACGAAAATGGTGTACCGCAGTTTGATACAAACGGAAAACCAATACTCATTCCCACGTACAGCATTTTGCAAGACGAGTTTTTCGAGTATATGCAAAGTGAAGGATTCACGGATTTTATCCGTGGTGAGCGCGGTAGTAATACTCAACACCAAAGCGTATTACAGTATCAGATTGCTAAAGACAAGGAGCAATTAGCGGAGGTGAACAAGCAACTCGAACAACAAGAAACTAAATACGAAATCAATAACGATGTTGATATGATGATCCACGACATTGAATCGGCAGGAAAGAAAACTCTTATTGGAAACCGCACATTATCTGCTGACGAATATGACAAGATCACCACTCTTGCCAAGAACAGTTATGCCGCACAATCAGAACTTAAAATGCTCCGTGAAGAAAACCGCAAACTACGTTCTCGTATATGGGATCTAACCGAATACGTCGAACGTCTTGAAGAACAGCTACAGAAACTTACCGAGCTTTGCAAACCGTATTTGGAAGCGTTAAAAGCGGCACCCGAAAAGGTTAAAGAGTTCATTGACAGTATTTTAGAGCCTATCAGACGACAACGTGCCGAACAAGCTGAAAGACTACAACACAAACCAAAAAGAAGAAAGGAGGTAGAGAAAGATGAGTAATGTAAAAAGAGAATTAGAAGAAATCCTCGCAAGATTAGAAGAACAACAACCTGAAATCGATAGAATACTTCGCCGAACTCCTCTTATTGATACCGGTAGAAAACCAAAAGAACTTTGCCGTTTTCCTAAGGATGCAGACTTTATTCAAAAGGATGGGCACACGGAATATGAAGTGGTCGGGTATTTTGACTCTGAAAGCGAGGAATATTTAATTGATACCATTGTGCGAAAACTCGGGTATAAATTCTATGAAGAAACTTAAACTTTACCGCATTAAAGCGTTGAATTGGATAAGAGGATATGGTATAATGATTACAGCAATATACTGTATCCGATTGTCGGAAAGGAGAAAATTTTGAATAATAGACAATCAGAACAGAACAAAATCACAGCCCTTTACTGCCGTTTATCCCAAGATGACGGGCGTGAGGGCGAAAGCAACAGTATAGTCAACCAAAAAGCGCTCTTGAACGAGTATGCACGAAAGCATCGTTTCAAAAATCTGCAATTCTTCGTGGATGACGGGTATTCTGGAACAAATTTTGACCGCCCCGGTTTTCGCAGAATGGAGCAAATGATTGAAAACAAAGAGATTGGAACAGTCATTGTCAAAGATATGTCCCGACTTGGAAGAAACTATTTGCAGGTAGGTATATATACGGATATTGTATTCCCCGAAAACAAAGTGCGATTTATCGCTGTCAATGACAATGTGGACTCCGCAGTACAGACAGACATTGATATGACTCCGATTCGAAATTTTTGTAACGATCTTTATGCAAGAGATACCGCAAAGAAAATAAAATCCACCCTTAAAATGAAGGGTGAAAGCGGAAAACATTTATCTACTATCCCGCCCTTTGGATACGAAAAGGACAAGGAAGATAAAAACAAGTGGTTAATTGATGAAGAAGCTGCAAAAACAGTACGG
>JAZRIJ010000012.1:0-14647 GCA_045645205.1 Eubacteriales bacterium | reverse complement strand
TACGGCCCCGAAAGGTTTAAAAGACTGCTTGATGAAAGCAAGACGCATTTTGACTTTAAGTTCGAGTCTGTTCTTGAAAAATACAATATAACACAGACAACAGAAAAGCTTAAAGCGATAAATGAGTTGACTGATATAATTTCAAAATTCAGCTCGGCTGTCGAAAGAGAAGTATATATATCCAAGGTTGCAGACAAGCTTGATGTTACAAAGGACAGTCTTAAGTTTGATATTACAAAAAAAATAAAAAAACAAACAAGAGAACTAAAAAAAGACGAGAGCAAAAAAGTTATGCTTGAAACCGCGGGTTTTGGCGACAGGATTAATCCCGATTACGCAAAAAATGTCAGGGCGGCTTCGGCTGAAGAGTCTATTATCAGCATAATTCTGACTTACCCTGAACTTTTGAAAAAGGTTAAAGACGGTGTATACGAGCTGACCTCCGATGACTTTTTTACCGCATTTGGAAAAAAGGTGTTTGAAAAAAGCCTTGAACTGTATACCGGTGAAACAAGCTTTGACTACGGACTTCTCGGATGTGAATTTACACCCGATGAAATGGGCAGGATAACTTCTATAGTTATTAAAAGAAATAAAATATCAAAAAACGGTGAAAATGAGCTTGAGGACTGCATAAATGTGCTTAAATCCGAGAAATCAAAATCTACAGCCAGTATTGCCGATATTATAAAAGCAAAACGAAATGAAAATAAAAAATAATATTATATATAGGAGAAAAAAATCATGGTTGAGGAAAAGAAAAAAGAAACCAAGAAAAAGGCTAAAAAGACAGAAGCCGAAATCGAAGAGATGAACGCTGAAGATCTTGAAAAAATGGCAGACGCCCTTCTTGAAGAAAAACAAAAAAACAAGAAGTCAGCCAAAACAAAAAAAATTGAAGAACCCACAGAAAAAAAAGAAGAAGAAAACATTGAAAACAGCGAAAAAGGCGAGAAAAAGTTTAACATCAAAGATATTATTGAAAAGGCAAAACAAAAGGGCTCTATTTCCAATGCAGAGATCATGGAAGAGCTTGAAGACATTGACTACGACCTTGAGCAAATCGAAAAACTTTATGAATCGCTTGAATCTGCCGGAATTGAGGTTACAGGTTATCTTGACAACCCCGAATTTGATGACGAGATACAAACAGAAGTCGAACAGTATGAAAGCGCTGAAGATATGGAAAAGATGCTTTCTCAAGAAGGACTTGCCATTGATGACCCCGTAAGAATGTATCTTAAAGAAATCGGTAAGGTACCGTTGCTTGATGCAACCCGCGAGCTTGAGCTTGCAGAACTTATGGCAAACGGCAGCGACTCCGCAAAAAAAGAGCTTGTAGAAGCAAATCTTCGTCTTGTTGTAAGTATAGCAAAACGTTATGTAGGCAAGGGTATGTTCTTCCTAGACCTTATTCAAGAGGGTAATTTGGGTCTTATGAAGGCTGTTGAAAAATTTGACTACCGTAAGGGTTATAAGTTTTCAACTTACGCAACATGGTGGATAAGACAGGCTATTACCCGTGCCATCGCAGATCAGGCAAGAACAATAAGAATACCTGTCCACATGGTTGAAACCATACACAAGGTCAGCAGAATTTCCCGTCAGCTTCTTCAAGAAAACGGACACGAGGCTACACCTGAGGAAATTGCAAATGTCATGGGCATGAGCGCTGACAAGATTAGAGAAATTATGAAAATAGCGCAAGACCCTGTCTCTCTTGAAACCCCTATTGGTGAAGAAGAGGACAGCCATCTCGGCGACTTTATTCCCGACGATGCATCTCCCGCTCCGGCAGACGCTGCATCCTACACGCTTCTTCGGGAACAACTTAACGAAGTTCTTAAAACGCTTACCCCCAGAGAAGAAAGCGTTCTCAAGCTACGTTTCGGACTTGATGACGGCAGAACACGCACACTTGAAGAGGTCGGCAAGGAATTTAATATCACCCGTGAGCGTATTCGTCAGATCGAAGCAAAGGCATTGCGTAAGCTTCGTCATCCCAGCCGCTCAAAAAGACTTCGCGACTACCTTGAGTAAAATATGCCATGTTGTTTTTACAAAAAACACAAAAAAAAAACAGCATAATTCAAATTAAGTTAATATCTCTTTTACAAATTTCACTTAAGACAGCCGAAAATAACCTTGACATATTTTAGTGATTACGCTATAATATATGTTGTATGTTTAAATTCTTTTTGGATATTTGAATCATATATCACAACGATAATTTACGTAAATTTAGGAGGAACAGACAATGAAAAGATCATTGTTGGCATTATTGTTGGCACTTATCATGTGCTTATCACTCTTCTGTACAGCCTGCTCATCTTCCGGCGATGAGGAGAACCCCGATGTAATTAAAACAGGCGAATCAGAGATTACCCCCATGACCCTCACCCTTTACGCTCCCACAAAGGGTACAACCACTCAGGAACAGGTCGAAAAGGTTCAAGAAGCTTTCAACAATATTACACAATCAAAATTTAACACAAATGTTATTCTTAAGCTAATTCCTGAGGATAAGTATGAAGAAACTATCGCATCTACACTTGAAAAAATTCATAAGCAGATAGAAGAAGAAGAGGCTGCAGAGGAATCTCGTCTTCAGGCTGAAAAAGATGCTATACTTAGAGGAGAAGAGTTGCCAAAGGAAACATCTGCTGCAGAAACAAAAGCTGATGCAGATAAAGACTCTCCCGAGATTTCTTATCCCGCAGAAAAAGAAAACCAATTGGATATCTTCCTTGTAAACTCTTTTGAAACATATTATGAGCTTGCAATTGCAGGCGAGCTTTCTCCTATAGATGAAGAAATCAGCGAAGGATCAAAGCTTCTCAACTCCTATATCTATCCTTATGCTCTCCGCGCAGCAAAGATAGAAGACTCCGTATATGGCGTATTTAACAACACCGTGTTTGGAAACTATGAGTATCTGCTCCTAAACAAAGAACTCGTTGATAAATACGATTACGACCCTGAAGAAATGAGCGATATTGATTCCATCTCGCTTTTCCTCCAGGAAGTTAAGCAAAATGAGACCGATGTTATTCCTTTCCTCGGCGATCTTGAAGCTCCCGTTATTTACTGGAATGACACCCCTTCTGTAATTGGTGCATTCGTAGGCTCCGCTTTCTCTGCATCAGGCAAAATTGATGCTACATCCTATCTTCCCGAGGCAATTTATCCCGGAAATTTGTTCAACTCCTCCGCCTACAGAACATGGTGGACAGAATACAACAAGCTCTACCAAGCCGACTGCATTGTTGAAAAAACAACAGAAAACGAAAACTCGAAATTTGCAGCAACAATTATTGAAGGAAATGTAACACTTTCTCCTACATATTTTGATATATACGGCAACTACAAGATTGACGAATACGGTTTTAAATACATTACAGACGAAAACGGAGTTGACTACTACGTATCCGTTTACAGAAGACCTGTAGCAGACAATACAAACGTGTTTAACGCAGGTTATGTTGTAAGTGCATACACAGAAGATATCTCTCGTTGTATGGAAATTATCACCTGCCTTAACACCGATGCTACTCTCAGCAATATTTTCATGTACGGCGTTCAGAACGAACATTACACCATTGATGAAGAAACCAAGCTCGTTCATAAGACAACAGACGAGTATGCTATGGATATTTCTACTATCGGTAATATATATCTGCTCACTCCTTCCGATGACATGGATGAATATTGGACATTTATGAGCAAAAACGGTTGGGAAAATGCGAAAAACACAAACCGCGAGGCCATAACGAGTCCATTCCTTGGATTTTATTTTAATCCCCAAAAACCTCTTGAAGATGATTTGACTGAAGGGCAGATCATGATTGATATGACCTTCAAAGAACTCTATGAAGAGATCGTTAAGCTTTCGGTTCCACATCTTGAAAATATTAAGACATTCAAAAACACTTCTGAAATGGATTTCGATCGTTACATTTTGACGATCAGAGTCGCATTGGATGATGAATTGTTACTTGATGCAGTTACTGACTACCAGAAGGGTATTTACTATATGGCTGCTCCTTACATCGAATGGTATCAAGAGCATTACAATGTAACTTTTAACTGATAAATAATATAATATTAAAGGGCTGTTTTTCTGCAAACAGCCCTTTAATATTATATGCAAAAATATTAAGCCCACGCTCACACTATATTTTTTTAAGATAAAAAACAAAGTCCGAAAAAGACTAAATCTTTCTCGAACTTCTCTTGCTTTGCTTAGTCAATAAGCTCCTTAACCTTGGAATCTTTACCAACTTTGTCACGGAGATAATAAAGCTTAGCACGTCTTACTTTACCTGCTCTTATAATCTCAACCTTCTCAACATTGGGTGAGTGAACAGGGAAAGTCTTTTCAACAGCTACACCATAAGAAATACGGCGTACTGTGAATGTTTCGGAAATACCGCCGCCATGACGAGCGATGATAGTTCCTTCAAAAATCTGAATTCTTTCTCTTGTACCTTCTTTAATCTTATTGTGTACTTTTACAGTATCACCAATGTTAAGTACAGGTACATTTTCTTTGAGCTGCTCATTTGTTAAAGCCTTTACCAAATCCATAATGGCTCCTCCTTAAATATACGAACATTCATGCACAGCTAATACAGAGGACTGTTCAAAAATAATGCTCTCTACATAGAGAGTCTATGGTATTATATCATATTTTTCAAAAATTTCAAGCAAACTTGACTTTTTTTACATTTTGTTCACACTTTTGTTGGCATACATTTTCTTTATTCGCAAAAAACTCTTGTATATTTATTTTTAATATGCTATAATATTTAGGATTAGAATTTTATTCAAGCTATTTATTTAATTTAACCAACAAAAAATTTCTACGGAGATTAAACATGAGTACAGATAACAAAAACACCCCCCCCGAAGATGATGAATTAAGCGCCATACTAAAAAGACTTTCCGAAATTCTTGATACATCAGTATCAATTGATGAAGGGGTAAGATTAGCTAAAAATTATAACAAGCATACTGAATCAACATACAACATGTTAAATGATAATATACCCGCGGAAGAAACGGAATCCGCCAAAGAGACTGAGCCTGTCGAAGCGATTGAGTCTGTCGAGAAATCCGAGACTATCGAAGAAGAATTTGCAACATCTAAGATATTTGATGAACTTTTGGCCTGTTTTGACGGACATAAATTGCCGGATGATTTTCGTTTTTCATCAATTAACACTGTCTCAAACAGCAGTAGCGAGGAAAAATTTGAAGAAGGTACCCCTCAATCAGATAAATCACCCGAAAGCTTACAAGAAACCACACCAGAAGCCTCAAATGAGGAACAAAAAAACATTTTTGTTCCAATCGAACACGCTATTCCCTCCGAAGAAGACGAACTTTTTTCCGAAATTTTTTCAGAAGAAAGAGCAGAAAGAAAAAACAGAGAAAAAGACAAGAAAAAATGGCAAAGTTCAGGCGAAGAAAAATCCACCGTCTTACTTGGCATTTTCGACTGGCTTGAGGTTATTGTAATGTCAGCCGCCTTTGCGTTGTTACTCTTTACTTTTGTTCTTCGTCTTGCAATAGTTGACGGCAATTCTATGAACTATACGCTCCATGATAAAGAACTCCTGATAATTTCCGATCTTATGTACACTCCGGAAAACAACGATATTATTGTGTTTAGTTCTCCAAATTATCCTGAACCCATTGTCAAAAGAATTATTGCAACAGAAGGACAAACTGTTGATATTGACTTTCAAACCTGGACGGTAACAGTTGACGGAGTTGTATTAGAAGAAGATTATATAAACCGTGTTGCCGGAAGTATGGAGTATTCCGATGTAACATTTCCGTTAACCGTTGACAAAGGGTACGTATTTGTTATGGGAGACAACAGGAATGAGTCTCTTGACTCACGAAACAGCCGAATTGGTCTTGTTGATGAAAGATATATTTTGGGAGAAGTTAAGATAAGACTGTTTCCCTTTAACAGATTTGGAAAGGTTAATTAAAACTTTTAAGAAAGGACAATAAAATGCCCTCTACACAGATACAATGGTTCCCCGGCCATATGGCAAAGACACGCAGACTGATGAAAGAAAGTCTGCCTTCAGTCGATATACTGATAAATGTTCTTGATTCAAGAATACCTATCAGCTCAAAAAACCCCGAGATAGACAGTCTTGCCGAAAACAAGCCAATACTGACTTTGCTCAGCAAATCAAGTCTGGCAGATCCGGTTGCTACATCAAAATGGAAAAATCACTTTAAACAAAACAACTTAAACTGTCTCTTTATTGACAGTATAACAGGGGCAGGAATAAACGATATAATGCCTGCAGTACGAGATATTCTGCGAGACAAGCTTGCGCGGTATGAGCAAAAAGGTATGTCAGGCAGAAACATAAAGGCTATGATAGTCGGTATACCAAACTCGGGAAAATCATCCCTTATAAATAAGCTTGCAGGCTCAAAAAAGGTTAAGGTTGAAGACCGTCCCGGTGTTACACTGACAAAACAATGGGTTCCCACCCAGATCGGACTTGACATTATGGATATGCCGGGCGTTCTTTGGCCTAAATTTGATGATGAAACCATAGGTGAAAATTTAGCTTTAACCGGCGCAATTCGTGATGCCATACTTGACACGGAAACACTTGCTGTTGTGTTATGTGCAAGGCTGCGCAGTTTTTATCCGCAGCTTCTTATATCCCGTTACAAGCTTACAGAAAAAGACCTTGATGACGCTATGCAAGACTATGAAGTTTTCGAGGCAGTGGGCAGAAAAAGAGGTTTTTTGATATCCGGCGGAGAAATAAACTACGAGAGAACTGCAACAATGCTTCTTGATGAATTTAGAGGAGCAAAAATAGGAAAAATAACTTTGGAATTACCGCCTTCCGACTGATTTTATATAAAAACAATAAGAGGTTTCAAATGCTTAATTGGGATTTGGAAAACGAAATACAAGCGCAGGGTTATAAAATAATATGCGGCTGCGATGAAGCAGGACGCGGACCTTTAGCAGGAAACGTTGCCGCCGCCGCGTGTATCTTACCCATTGGAATTGAAATAAAAGGACTCAACGACTCCAAAAAGCTATCCGAAAAAAAACGAGAAGAGCTTTTCAAAACAATACAGGAAACAGCTATAAGCTGTGCCGTTGCCACCTGCTCGGTTGAGGAAATAGAGCGATACAACATTCTTGAGTGTGCGCTTCTCGCTATGAGACGCGCCGTAGAACAGCTTGACGTTCCCCCCGAATTTATCCTCGTTGACGGAAACATAAACCGAGGCTTTACACTCCCTTCAAAGGCTGTTATCGGCGGAGATGCAAAGTCCCCAAACATTGCCGCTGCATCAATTCTCGCAAAGGTTACGCGAGACCGTCTTTGCTATCAGCTTGACGAAAAATATCCAATGTACGGCTTTGCAAAGCATAAAGGCTATGCGACAAAGGAACACAGAGAAGCTATATTAAAATACGGTCCCTGCCCCGAGCACAGAAGTTTTTTTCTGCGCAAGCTACTGAACAAAGATGAGTAACACGACAAGACAAACGGGCAGACAGGGCGAAAACGCCGCTTGCGACTGGCTGATAAAAAACGGCTACTCTATAACCCAAAGAAATTACATATCCCCCCACGGCGAAATAGACATAATTGCCGAGGATGAAAAATATATTGTTTTTGTTGAAGTAAAGTACCGTCGAAACTCCATACATCTCGCTAAATACGGACGTCCCGTCAAAGCAGTTACAAAAGAAAAAAGACGGCACATACTCTATACGGCAAAGAATTATTTAAGCAAACACAAAACAACAAAAAAGCCACGTATAGATGTTATTGAGATAATAAGTGAACAGGAAATTAACGGCTTTGTCTCACTAAGTATCAAACACTACAAAAACGCATTCGGGGAGTGAGCATTATTAAAATCTTTGATACACATTGCGATACTGCATATGAAATGCACAAGCTCGGTGTCGGTTTTGACAACACCGAAACCCACGTTTCCAAAAAACAAATTGAAAATTATGACGTTTTTGAACAAATGTTTGCAATATGGTCCAGCCATAAGCGCACAGATGAAGAAAACTGGGAGCATTTTCACAAGGTCAAGACCTTCTACGAACAAAAAATATTACCATACAAAAGCAAAAGGTTTATCCCCCATCTTACAGTTGAGGGCTGTTCATTGCTGGCAAATGATATTTCAAGAGTTGATACACTTAAAGGTTACGGCATCAGAATGATGACTTTAGTTTGGAAAGACGAGTGTTGTATGGGCGGCGCGCACAATACAAACATCGGACTAACCGACTTTGGCAAGAAGGCAGTAAAAAGAATGTGCGAGCTTTCAATTGTTCCCGACATCAGCCATGCGTCAGACAAAATGGCGTATGAAACCTTTGAAACAGCAACCGAATACGGTAAAGCCGTATGCGCCAGCCACTCAAATCTCAGAAGCATCAGAAACCATACACGCAATATGACTGATGATATGTTTAAAGAGCTTATGAAAACAGGCGGTCTTGCGGGACTGAATTTTTGTTGCGAGCACCTTGAATACATAGATACAAAGCCTGCCGGCATAACGTCAATTATCCGCCATCTTGAACACTACCTTGAGCTTGGTGGCGAAAACAACATATGCCTCGGCTGTGATTTTGACGGCATACAAGCTCTTCCCATAGGCATAAAAGGCACCGGAGGGCACGATGTATTCTACGAGGAGCTAAAGAAAATAAATTACAGCGACGAGCTTATTGGGAAAATCTTCTACAACAATGCTCACGAATTTTTTGAGAAGAATTAAAATATAAAAAAGAGGAAAAATCATGAAAAACATCAGTTACATCAGCACAAGAGGTAATACCAAACCCGTTTCATCAGCACAAGCTATCAAGCAAGGTCTTGCAGATGACGGTGGACTTTTTATGCCCGAGGTTATTCCTTCTCTTACCAAGGAAGATTTTGAATTTTTAAAGACTGCGGCTTACCCTGAAAGAGCTGCTTACGTCATGGCAAAATTTCTAACCGACTATACATATGAAGAGCTTCTTGCAGACTGCAAGGAAAGCTATTCGGAAGCACGCTTCCCCGGTGGTGCGGCTCCCTTGACAGACCTTGGCAATCTTAGACTTCTTGAGCTATGGCATGGTCCTACTTGTGCGTTCAAGGATATGGCCCTTCAGGTCATGCCGAGACTTCTTTCAAGAGCATTGACAAAAACAGGCGAAAAAAGAACGGCATTTATTCTTGTTGCAACATCAGGAGACACAGGCAAGGCTGCCCTCGAAGGCTACAAAGATGTTGATGGAATTAAGATCATGGTATTCTACCCTGTTGACGGTGTAAGCCGTGTTCAGAAATTACAAATGGCTACTCAAGAAGGAAATAATGTTACCGTTTGCGCTATTAAAGGCAACTTTGACGACGCGCAGAACGGTGTTAAAAAGATATTCGGTAACGAGGAGACTGCAAAGCTTTTAAACAATAACGGACACTTTTTTTCTTCCGCAAACTCAATAAACTGGGGCAGACTTGTTCCCCAGATCGTTTACTATATTTCTTCATACTGCGACATGGTAAATAAATGTGACATTAAAGATGGTGATGAGGTAAATATCTGCGTTCCCACAGGCAACTTCGGTAACATTTTTGCAGCATACATTGCAAAAATTATGGGGCTGCCCGTTAACCGCTTTATCTGCGCATCAAACTGCAACAATATTCTTACTGACTTTATTACAACCGGTACATACGACAGAAACCGCGCATTCCACACAACAATGTCTCCCTCTATGGATATTCTTATCTCCAGCAACCTTGAACGCCTTCTTTATGTCATTTCGGGAAGCGAAAAAACTGCCGGTTACATGAAAGAACTGAACACAAAAGGCGTTTACACCGTTGACAGCGAAACAAAGAATAAGATAACCGAAAATTTTTGCGGGTATTTCTGCGCAGAAGAAGATACTGCAAAAACCATTAAAGATACATTTGATAAGTACAACTATCTTATTGATACACATACTGCCGTCGCTGTTAAGTGCGCAAATGAATATATGAAAGATACAGGCGATACACGCAAGATTATTGTTGCGTCAACCGCTTCTCCGTATAAGTTTGCATCAAATGTTTACACATCACTTACAGGCGAAACAAAAGAAAATGAATTTGATGCTCTTAAAGCAACAGAAAAACTTTCGGGCAGTCCCATTCCCGCACCATTGGCAAATCTTGAAAGCAAACAGGTTCGTTTTACAACAGTAATTGAACCTGAAAATATGACTGCAGAAGTGCTTAAAACTATAGGAATATAATAAAATTTTAATGATTTAAAATCCCAATACCTTATACATATAACAGGAGGAGAATATGTCGCTGTTTGCACTGTCGGACACCCATCTTTCATTATATAACGACAAACCGATGGATGTTTTCGGGAACAGATGGCAAGACTATGCCAACAAGCTTGACAAAGGCTGGCGCGCTGTAGTTACCGACAAAGACACGGTAGTCATCGCAGGGGATGTAAGCTGGGGCATATCTCTCACCGAAGCAAAACTTGACCTTTTGTACATTGACAGTCTACCCGGAAAAAAGATTATTGCCAAGGGTAACCACGATTACTGGTGGTCTACCGCAGCAAAATTAAACACTTTTTTTGAAGAAAATAATATTACAACAATAAAAACCATGCACAACAATGCATTTGTTGTTGACAATATTACAGTTTGCGGCACACGCGGCTGGTACAGCGAAGGGAAAAATGCCCCAAGAGAAGCTAACTACGATAAAATAGTAGCAAGAGAAGCAGGGCGGCTTGAACTCTCTGTAAATGAAGGGTTAAAACTGTCAGAAACAAATGAAATTGCAGTTTTTCTTCACTTTCCCCCTGTTTACAACGATTATGTATGCAAAGAAATGCTCGAGGTACTGCACAAGTATAATATAAGCAAGGTTTACTACGGTCATATTCACGGTGTGTATAATCTGCCATCAACTTTTACATATGATGGAATTGATTTTACCATAACATCTGCCGACTACCTAAACTTTGTTCCCACCCTTATTAACAAGTCTTAATGACTATTCTTCGGCAAATTACACACTTTTAAAGGAAAATTTTTGTATATTCTATTGACTTTTAGAATGTATGGATATAAAATAATACGATAGGAAAAATATGAATTCCGGAGGAATTACAAATGAGTTTAAAAAACGTAACAAAGAAAGAAAAGAATGTTGTGGAAATTGAATTTTCCATTGACAAAAAACTTTTTGACGAGGAAGTAAGCCGCGTTTACAAAAAGAACGTTGCAAAGATGAACGTTCCCGGCTTTAGAAAGGGTAAAGCTCCTCGCTCAATTATTGAAAAAATGTACGGCAAGGGTGTGTTTTATGATGACGCCATAAACAACCTTCTTCCCGAGGCATACACAGAGGCAGCAAAAGAGTCCAAAGAAGACATTGTAAGCCAACCCGAATTTGAGGTTGTTTCCATTGATGACAACGGTGTTGTCCTCAAAGCAAAAGTTTATGTAAAACCGGAAGTTGAAATAGAAGGCTATAAGGGCATTGAAGTTGAAAAAGATGTAAAGAAGGCTACAGCAGAAGATGTTGATCACGAGATTGAACATGCACGTCAGCGCAACAGCCGTATGATTGACGTTACAGACAGAGCAGCACAGCTTGGCGACAACGCAATCATTGATTACGAAGGCTTTGCAAACGGAGTTGCATTTGAAGGCGGCAAGGGAGAAAAGCATGACCTCAAGCTTGGTTCGGGTCAGTTTATTCCCGGATTTGAAGAACAGATCGTAGGACACAGCATCGGTGATGCATTTGATGTAAACGTTACATTCCCCACAGAATACCATGCCGAAAACCTTGCTGGTAAGGAAGCTGTATTTAAGGTAGTTCTTCATGAGCTTAAGTACAACGAACTCCCCGAGCTTAACGACGAGTTTGCAAAAGATGTTTCCGAATTTGATACTCTTGCTGAATATAAAGCTGATGTTAAGGCTAAAATCCAGGAGAGAAACGAAAAAGAAGCTGAAAATCAGGTTGAAGAACAGCTTATTGATGCTCTCATTGAAAAACTTAAAGCCGATATTCCCGAAGCTATGGTTGAAACAGAAGCAGAAAACCTTCTTCGTGATTATGACAACAATCTTCGTATGCAGGGCATGAGCCTCTCTGATTTTGTTAAGTATACAGGTATGTCTCTCGACACAATGCGCGAACAGTTTAAGCCCCGCGCAGAACGTCAGGTAAAAACAAGACTTGCTCTTGAAAAAATCGCTGAGATTGAAAACATCGAGGTTGCAGACAGCGAGATAGAAGAAGAATTTAACAAAATTGCAGGCATGTACAACATTGATGTTGAAGAAGTTAAGAAGACTATTGAAAGTGACAACTTGAAGAAAGACATTGCTGTTCAGAAAGCAGTTGACCTTGTAAAATCAGAAGCTGTTATTGTTAAAGCCAAGAAAGAAACTGCTAAAAAAACGACTGCTAAGAAGACAACCGAAAAGAAAAATGAAGATGGCGACGAAAAGCCTGTAGCAAAAAAGACAACTACTGCTAAAAAGACAACTACAACTAAGAAAACAACTACAACTAAAAAAACTGCTGCAAAAAAGGAAGATGACAAGGCTGAATAATTATTTTCACCATTTAATCTACACATAAAAAGCAGCAGACTACAGAAAAGGAGACAAAATATGGCATTAGTACCAACAGTTATCGAACAAACGAACCGCGGTGAAAGAGCATATGATATTTATTCCCGCTTGCTCAATGACAGAATTATCTTCTTGAGCGATGAGGTAAACGATACAACAGCATCTTTGGTAGTAGCTCAGTTGCTTTTCCTTGAAGCGCAAGACCCCGATAAAGATATTTCTTTGTACATCAATAGCCCCGGCGGCTCAATAACCGCCGGAATGGCTATTTACGATACGATGAATTATATTAAGTGCGACGTATCCACCATATGCGTAGGTATGGCTGCAAGTATGGGTGCATTTCTTCTTTCTGCAGGAGCAAAAGGAAAGAGATATGCACTCCCCAACAGCGAAATTATGATTCATCAGCCTCTCGGCGGTATGCAGGGGCAGGCTACAGATATTAAGATCCATGCAGACCGTATTATCAGAATACGCGAAAAACTTAACAATATTCTTTCCGACGTTACCGGTCAGCCTATTGAAAAAATAGAGCGCGACACCGAAAGAGACAACTTTATGTCGGCAGATGAGGCTGCGGCTTACGGTCTTATTGATAAGGTAATTACAAACAAAAACTAAATTTCCGAGAAAGAGGATATACCAAATGGCAAAGAATGAAAGCGAAAAAAGCAATTTAATTTGTTGCTCTTTTTGCGGAAGAGATGAGAAATCAGTTGAATTTCTCATTCCATCTCCCTTGGTGGACGGCGCGTATATCTGCAACGACTGTATAGACACGTGCGGAAGAATAATTGATGACCACAGAGCTTATTCAGAAAAGAGCGATACACTTTCTCTAAAAACTCTTCCCAAGCCGCAACAAATAAAAAATACTCTTGATGAATATGTTATCGGTCAGGACGAGGCAAAAAAGGTTCTTTCGGTTTCGGTTTATAACCATTACAAAAGAATACTTAGCAAGGGAAGAAAAAACAAAAAAGATTCTGTAGAAATTCAGAAAAGCAACGTATTGCTTCTCGGTCCTACCGGTGTTGGAAAAACTTTTCTCGCGCAAACTTTGGCAAAAACCTTAAAAGTTCCCTTTGCCATTGCTGATGCTACCACTTTGACTGAAGCGGGATATGTTGGCGAGGATGTCGAAAACATTCTCCTGAGACTTATTCAAGCGGCTGACTACGATGTAGAATTAGCCGAAAAAGGCATTATCTATATTGATGAGATTGACAAAATATCAAGAAGAAGCGAAAATCGCTCCATTACCCGTGATGTTTCGGGAGAGGGCGTACAGCAGGCATTGCTGAAAATTCTTGAAGGCACCGTTTCAAATGTTCCCCCTCAAGGCGGAAGAAAACACCCCAATCAAGAATTTATTCAGATAAATACAGAAAATATTTTGTTTATCTGCGGCGGCGCTTTTGACGGCCTTACCGATATTATTGAAAAACGTACAGGCAATCAGCTTATCGGTTTTGGCAGTAACATTCAGACAAAAGCAGAAAAGAAAAAACACAATATTTACAAAGACGTTGTTTCTCACGATATTGTTAAATACGGCATTATTCCTGAGCTGGTGGGACGTCTTCCCGTTATTGTAGGACTTGAAGAGCTTGACAGCGAAGCCTTGGTAAGAATTCTTAAAGAACCCAAAAATTCGCTTATTAAGCAGTATGAAAAGCTTTTTGAAATGGACAAAGTAACGTTAAAATTTGACAAAGCCGCGCTTGAAGAAATTGCATCTCTTGCTATTGAACGTAACATAGGTGCCCGAGGACTTCGTTCCATAATTGAAGGCTTTATGACCGATATTATGTTTGACGTTCCCTCAAGAAGTGATATTGAATCGGTTACTATCACACAGAAAACCGTACAAAAACACGAGGGCCCCAAATATACTTTCAAACAAAAAGAAGGCAAACAGATTAAATTTGCCGAATAAGTCTTTACAAATACAAGATC
>JAZRIJ010000011.1:0-11968 GCA_045645205.1 Eubacteriales bacterium | reverse complement strand
TAAAATTTTAGGAATACAAAGGTGTTCCGTTATCGGGAGGTGTCTCTGAATGGCTCAGGGAAATAGAGTTAGAATCACACTGGCATGCAGCGAATGCAAGCAGAGAAACTACGACACTATGAAGAACAAGAAGAATGATCCCGACAGACTTGAAATGAATAAGTACTGCCGCTTCTGTCGTAAACATACTCTTCATAGAGAAACAAAGTAAGGAGGTAGCATAATGGCAGATCTTGAAAAGAAAGAAACCGAAGCAGCTGCAGAAGCTGTAGAGGAACAGAAAGAGACCGCAAAGACTGTTGCCGCTAAGGATAAGAAAGAAAAGTCCAAAAAAGCTGCCCCCAAGAAAAACAAGATCGGTCTCGGTCAAAGAATTAAAAAGTTTTTCAAAGACTATAAGAGTGAACTCAAGAAAATCGTTTGGTTGTCTCCCAAAACAACAGCCCAGTACACGGGTATGGTTCTTGTTGTAATGGTAATTGTAAGTGCATTTATAGGTGTACTTGACTTGGTATTCTCCAAACTCTTGTTGTTCATCGGCGGATTGGTTTAATTATGAGCGACCTTAATGATATCAGCCGTGAGGCGTGTTGGTATGTTGTACACACCTATTCGGGCTATGAAAACAAGGTGAAAGCCAATCTTGAAAAAATTGTGGAAAACCGCGGACTTCAGCATTTGATTTTCGATTCTATAATTCCTGTTGAAACAGTACAGGAGGGAAATGAAGAGGATGCAAAAGAAGTTGAAAACAAGATTTTCCCCAGCTATGTTCTCATTAAGATGATAATGTCCGACGAGAGCTGGCATGTGGTAAGAAACATTCGCGGTGTTACAGGATTTGTAGGTCCCGGCTCAAAACCGGTACCGCTGACTGATGAAGAAGTTGCAAGTATCGGCATAGAAATCGGTACAAAGACGCTTGATTACAACGTAGGCGACAGCGTTAAGATCAAGAGCGGAACGCTCAGCGGATTCATTGGCAGAGTTGAAGAAATTTCCGAAGATAAGAAAAAGATTAAGGTTATGGCTACTATTTTCGGAAGAGAAACGCCTGTTGAGCTTGACTCTGACAGCGTTGAAATTTTAGAGGTTTAATTTTAAAACAAAACCTCAGTCCTTTGCTTAACACGTAAAGAAATTACGTGCATCGTGGGAGGGAGAAAATTTTTTATTACTTTAATTCTCCCGCATTAGAACCACATTCGGAGGTGTATAGAAATGGCAAAGAAAATTCAAGGTTATATCAAACTTCAGATTCCCGCCGGCAAAGCTACTCCTCAGCCCCCTATCGGTCCGGCTTTGGGTCAGTACGGCGTAAGCATTCCTAACTTCACAAAGGAATTTAACGAACGCACAAAGAATGATATGGGTCTCATTATCCCTGTAATCATCACAGTATATGCAGACCGTTCGTTCTCATTCATTACAAAAACTCCCCCCGCACCTGTTCTTATTAAGAAGGCTTGCGGAATTGAAACAGCATCTGCAGCACCTAACAAGACTAAGGTTGCAAAGCTCACAAAAGAGCAGGTTCAGAAGATTGCTGAACAGAAGATGCCCGACCTTAACGCAGCTTCTCTTGAAGCAGCAATGAGCATGATTGCCGGTACTGCGCGCAGTATGGGTATCACAGTTGAGGAATAAGGAGGGTTTTTACAATGAAAATGGGAAAGAAATACAGCGACAGCACAAAGCTGCTCGAAAAGACAAAGCTTTATGATGCAAACGAAGCAATTTCGCTCGTATGCCAGACAGCAAAAGCAAAATTTGACGAAACTATAGAACTTCATATCCGTCTTGGTGTTGACTCCCGTCATGCTGACCAGCAGGTTAGAGGCGCTATTGTCCTCCCCAATGGAACAGGCAAGAACGTAAAGGTTCTCGTATTTGCTAAGGGCGACAAGGTTCAGGCTGCTCTTGATGCAGGCGCTGACTATGCAGGCGCAGAAGAATACGTAGAAAAGATTCAGAAGGAAAACTGGTTCGACTTTGACGTAATTATAGCTTCTCCCGATATGATGGGCTTGGTAGGTCGTCTTGGTAAGGTTCTCGGTCCTAAGGGACTTATGCCTAACCCCAAAGCAGGAACGGTTACTCCCGATGTTGCTAAGGCTGTTAAAGAAGCTAAGGCAGGTAAGATCGAATACCGTCTTGATAAGACAAACATCATTCACTGCCCCATCGGTAAAGCTTCCTTTGGCGCTGAAAAGCTTCAGGAAAACTTTGATGCACTTATTGGCGCTGTTATTAAGGCTAAGCCTGCAGCTGCTAAGGGTCAGTATATTAAGAGTTGCGTAATCGCATCTACAATGGGCCCCGGCATCAAGATTAACTACGCAAAACTCGGTTAATTTAATAACCATTTAAAAAGCTTTCGCTAAGAGGTGTACTCTTAAGGATAGTAATTTAAAAGGCAGAAGCGATTGATTTCGTTTCTGCCTTTTATCGTAGGGCAGGGGCTTGCTCCTGCCGAAATATATTTATCGCAATATCGAGAAATTGTAAAAGAACAATTGTCAGATTTAGAAAACAGATGTAAAACAATTAAAATTGACAAATATGTTATTATGCCAAATCATATTCATATAATTATAACTTTAGACAATACGGCAGGAGCAAGCCCCTGCCCTACAATATCCCATATTATTTGCTCGTTTAAATCATTAACGACAAGGATATGCAACACATCAAATAATAAACCGCAAAAAAATATTCCAAACATCTTTTCACGACCACATTATCAGTGGAGAAAAAGATTATTAAAAAATATGGGAATACATAGATACAAATATTTTAAAATGGGAAAAAGATTGTTTTTATAATGATGAAAGGTCGTAGCAAAATTGCTACGACCTTTTACTATCCTTTGTAGTACACCTCATATGCGAGAGCTTTTTTTTGTTTATGTTTAGCGAAAATATATTGACAAATTTCAGCATAAATGTTAAAATACTATTACAAAAAATTAAAGGGAGTTGAGAAAATGAAAAAAATTTTTGTTTTGTCGTCGTTGATTTTGTGTGTGGTGTTGCTACTATCTTTTAGTGCTTGTAAGAAAGATCCGTTACAAAATTCGAATGTGCCGAGTAACACAGACAACACGCCTGAAACAACTGAGGAAGACGTCAAACCTGTTGATCCGACAACCGCTAAAGAACTCTGGGAGAGAATAGACGGTGTAATGGACTCTCTTGACTCCTATGAAGTTGATAACAGTATGCAAATGAAGTATTACTATCAAGGTTATGAGTTTATAGGTGATATAACCGGAAGAGATATTCAAGCCGGTGAAGAAGATGATTATTACTTTTATCGTGTATTGACAACCTTGGTTTCTTGTGAGGCTCTTTCTTTTGAACAGCGCCAAACGATTATTGAAGCATATAATGATGGTAAAATGTATGTTTTTAATGAAGGCAGTGGTATAAATCAGAAGCTTTTTTCGAAAATTACAAGCGAAGATTATATCAAGTATAGAGAAGAAAGAGATTCTGACGATATTGATTATTTGGATTGTAAAAATACTGAGTTTGCAAAAAATGAGGATAATACTTGGAGTTTAAATTTCTCAGGATATACTAAAATAACTATCAAATCATTTATGGAAAGCACAGGAATGGATGAGGAAAGTTTGGGAGCAGATATTATAGATATGAAAATATCTGCAACTGCTGATGAGAACTTCCGTGCAAAAAATGTTAAGATAGAATTGGTATTTGAGGCAAAAGAAGGCTCAACAAATGTTCCAACATTAATATCAATAAATGATTACTCTAAATATAACGAAGCGACACGTGCGGAAATTGAAACAGACGGTTACATTGAAGTTGAGGATGTCAGGGTATTAGATACTATAGAAACAAAGATTGAAGAGCTTCAGAATGTTGAAAAAAGTTCATTTATACTCGATTTGACTCAAACTGTTCAGGTATCCGGTCAAACGATGTATACTTATAAAGAGAAAGATACTGTCGAATACGGAAGAGACAACGGAAACTATTATTATACCTTGACTTCAGAAGCTGATGGATCAAAAACGAGTATTGCTTATAAAAATGGAATCGAGACGGTAATAGTGGATGGTGAAACCACAAGTTACTATTCGGATGACAAGGAATCAAAAGAGCATATAGACAGCTTGATTAACTATAGCAAGTATAACAAGGGTTTGGTTTCGAATATTCGAAAAGTCAGTGAAGGTGTCTACAAGATTGAAGTAGGTTACCCTGAGGTTACCGATGATAAAGCTGCTTTAGAAAGTTTGGGAGCAACATTTAAGGATGCAACCCAAAGCACTACCTATACATTTGATAATGAAAAAATTGTGAAAATTGAAAGTGAAATTAAACTTGTAGGAGAAGTAAAGTCTGGAAATACTGTTGTAGAAGTGATTATGACGACTGTTACAGCAAAAGAGTTTAAACTATCTGAAGACTCCGGCTTAAATGTATAATCTTATATACCCTCGGATTTACCGAGGGTATATTTATATAAAACGTTTGATCTATGAAATGAATTCTTTTAAAAAACTTTATATAAACAAGGTTCTAAAAGTCTGTTTTTTATTGATTATATTTTCTATATGTGTTAAAATAGAGCAAAGAATAATAAACTAATAATAAAAAAGGGAGAATAGATATATGAAAGTAATTATGCTAAACGGCAGTCCCAGAAAGAACGGTAATACAGCTATTGCATTAAATGAAGTGGGAAAGGTTATTGAACAAGAGGGAATAGAAGTTGAAACTATTCAAGTGGGAAATATGGAGATAAAAGGTTGTAAAGGGTGTCTCTATTGCAAAGAAAAGGGCGAGTGCGTTATGGACGACGCTGTAAATAAAATTGCCAAAAAACTTGAAGAGTCTGACGGTATGGTTGTAGGTAGTCCTGTTTATTATGCTTCAGCAAACGGTACATTGATTTGTTTGCTTGACAGACTTTTTTACAGCTCAAAGTTCAACAAGACTATGAAAGTAGGCGCATCTGTTGCTGTCGCACGAAGGGGCGGATGCTCTGCAACCTTTGATGAGCTTAATAAGTATTTTACCATAAGCGGTATGCCGATAGCATCAAGCCAATATTGGAACAGCGTTCATGGCAGAGTGCCGGGGGATGCTTTAAAAGATGAAGAGGGTTTGCAGACAATGCGTACATTGGGACAAAATATGGCGTTCCTTATAAAGAGTATTGCTCTCGGTAAGGAAAAATACGGCGTTCCAGAAAAAGAACCCTGGACTATGACGAGCTTTATAAAATAATCAAAAAAGCACCGAGAGGTGCTTTTTTGATTATGGTTGTAAAACATTATTATAATTATCTGTTAAGAATAAGCTTTGTAAGCTCAACGGGGTCAACGATCTTGCCATCCTTATATACACGCATATTGCCCGAGGCAATTTCGTCAATAAGTATAACTTCACCGTTGTTGTAACCAAATTCAAATTTAATATCCCAAAGGTCAAGACCGATTGTTTTAAGGTCGTCAGCAACGATCTTTGTAATCTTAAGTGTCTGTTCCTTCATGCTTTTGAAGAGATCTTCGCTCATAACACCAAGTGCTGCCAAGCCTTCGGCGGTAACCAGCGGATCGCCTTTTTCGTCATTCTTGAATGTACATTCAACATATCCGCCTTCAAGTACTGTGCCGTCTTCAATGTATTCGCCGTATCTGCGGATAAAACTTCCTGTTGCAACAAGTCGGCAGATAACTTCAAGTCCATGACCGAATACCTTGCCGGGAAGAACTTCCATTGTAGCTTCATCGATATTAGCGGAAACATAGTGAGTCTTGATACCTGCAGCTTTGAGCATCTCAAAGTAATAAACAGATGTTTGGAGGTTAGCCTTGCCGATACCTTCTATCGTAAGACCGACGGAGTTTTCTCCGGGATCGAATACACCGTCTTTACCAGTGCAGTCGTCTTTAAATTTCAACATTACATTGCCGTTGTCAAGTGAGTAAACGTCCTTTGTTTTTCCTGTGTAGGTTAACTTCATTAATAATTCCTTCTTTCAAAAATATATAAGACTTTTTTATAAATTACTTCTGTTCAGCTTTAATTTTTGCAACAAAGATTTCCATTTTTTCAAGAGCTTTTTGTATATGCTCAACTGAGTAAGCGTATGAAATTCTTGCAAAACCTTCGCCGCATTCTCCGAATGCAGTGCCTGGAACGATCGCAACGCCTTCTTCGCGGAGAAGTCTCTGACAGAATTCATCAATTGTAAGACCAAATTTACCGATATTTGGGAATACGTAGAATGCACCCTCAGCCTCAAAGCAGTCAATGCCTATCTTACGAAGACCTTCAATGATCGCGACACGGCGTTTGTTGTATTCTTCAGCCATCATCTTAACATCATTGTCGCCGTTTTTGATAGCTTCAATAGCTGCATACTGGCTTGTTGTGGGGGCGCACATAATAGCGTACTGGTGAAGCTTCAAAATTTGGGCGGTAATAGGAGCGGGAGCTGCAATATAACCCATTCTCCATCCTGTCATGGCGTAAGCTTTTGAAAATCCGCTTGCGATAATAGTTCTTTCCCACATACCCGGAAGGCTTGCGAAAGAGCAGTGATCGCGTCCGTAGGTGAGCTCACCGTATATTTCATCGGAGAGAACAAGAATATTTGTGTCACGGATAATATCTGCAATAGGCTCAAGGTCTTCTTTTGTCATAATTGCGCCTGTGGGGTTGTTGGGGTAAGGAAGAATGAGCATTTTTGTTTTGGATGTTATAGCCGCTTTCAAAGCTTCGGGAGTGAGCTTGAACTTGTCCTTTTCTGTTGTGTTAATGATAACGGGTTTACCGCCTGCAAGCTCAACCAACGGAGGATAGCAAACAAATGCGGGGAGAGGAATAATAACCTCGTCGCCGGGATTGATGCAAGCACGGATAGCATTGTCGATAGCTTCAGAGCCGCCGACTGTAACGATAATTTCCTTCAATGCTTCGTATTTTGTGTTGAAACGTCTGTCGAGATAGTTTGCGATCTCGTTACGAAGCTCGGTCATACCGCTGTTTGAGGTGTATTTTGTGTCGCCCTTCTGAAGACTTTCAATAGCAACATCGCGGATGTGCTTAGGGGTTACAAAATCAGGTTCGCCGACCGTAAGAGAAACAACGTCCTTCATTTCAGCGGCAATATCAAAAAATTTTCTGATACCCGAGGGCTGAATCTTTTGAACTTTTTGTGAGAGGATGTTTTGATAATTCATTTTGTTATGCTCCTTTCAAGCATGTAATTTCAAATTACAATTATTATAGCATTTTTGGGTACAGTTTGTCTATACTTATTTGATATAAAACTAAAAAATATTTGCACACAATCTTAGATATATCTGTACTGTTATTTAAAAATGTTGCCGAATTGTAAACATATTGGGGAACGTCTTTATTTTTCTTGAAATATGTGGTAAAATAAAGAATAATATATTAACAAATTAAAGGAGTTCCAAATCAATGAAAAAACTCATTTTATTATTATCTCTCATATTTGTTTGCACTGTTTTTTGCGGTTGCGGCAAGGCAGAGACCCCTTATGACTACGACCTTAACGAATATGTAACTCTCGGTGATTTTCCAAATGTAAAGTATGATGCAGACGAGCTTGCCGAAAAATATCAGGAAGCTGCCGATGAAATCGCGTCCGAATATTCGACGACTGAAGAAATAACCGACAGAGCTGTTAAAGATGGGGATATTGTAAATATTGACTATGTAGGTAAGATTGACGGCAAAGAATTTGAAGGTGGTTCTGATAAAGGATATGATCTTACTATAGGTTCCGACAAATTTATTCCCGGCTTTGAAGACGGACTTATTGGTAAGAATATCGGTGAAGAGGTTACACTTAACCTTGTATTTCCCGAGGATTATGATAAAGAACTTGCAGGCAAGGATGTTGTATTTACAGTAAAGATAAACGGCATCGAGGCTGAGATTATTCCTGCGCTTACAGACAAGATGGTTGCAGATAAGACAAAATATTCTACTGTTTCTGAATATGCTGATGCTACAAGAAAGGAATTGGCAGAGGATCTTCTCTGGGATAACTATCTTTCTTCGTGCAAAGTAACAAAGTATCCTGAAAAGGAAACAAAAGTCTATTATGACAGACTTGTTGATTCCTACAGCCAGATGGCAGTTTATAACGGTATGACTCTTGAAGCTATGGTTACATCTTACTACGGATACAAGACTCTTGATGAATTCCTGTCCTACGCTATGACTACAGCTATGGCATCTGTCAAGGAAGAAATGGTTCTTTATCTCACAGCAAGAGAAAATAATATTTCCATAACAGATGAAGAGTACGAAGAATTTGGTACAGCACGCGCTAAAGAATATGGATATGATGATCTCGAAGAATATGAAGATTATATGACCGAAGACGGTATTAAGATCGAGATTTATATGGAAAAAATCATAGAAAAGGCTTATGAGGCAAATAATATAACTTTTGAAAAGATTGAATCTGCAGAAACCGAGCCTGATGATAAAAAAGAAACAAATACTGAGCCGGAAGAAACTAAAGCAGAAACTGCTGCGTAAATTTATAGTTTTTGAATATATTAAAAACCGTACATAGTCAAAATGTACGGTTTTTTGTTGTAATTTTTGTGTAAAATGCAGAAGTGTAAAAAATGGATAAAGAAATTATATAAACTATTGACAAATATTCCTTATTGAGATATAATATTATCAAGGTAATTAAAAAGGGGTGTGAGTATGAAGAAGGAGCGAAATACATATCAAAAATTGTTGATTAAAGAAATTGTTTTGAATATGTGTACTCACCCATCAGCAGATGCTGTTTATGATAAGGTAAAGGATATGTGTCCAAACATCAGCAGGGCGACGGTATACAGAGTGCTGAATGATCTTGCGGATAAAGGCGAGGTTTACAGAGTAAAGGTTATACACGGACCTGACAGGTATGATAAGACTATATGTAAGCACTATCATGTTAAGTGCTCTGTTTGCGGAGCTGTTGCAGATTCTGGTTACAGTTATGAAAATGATATTGAGTTAAAGGCCGATAGATTTTCTGATTTTAAAATAACAGGACATGAAATTCTTTTTGAAGGTATATGTCCCGATTGTGCGAATAATAATAAATAATAAATATATAATTATAAAAGGAGAATTACTATGAACTTAAAAGGTACAAAAACAGAAGCTAATCTTATGGCTGCATTTGCAGGTGAATCACAGGCAAGAAACAAATACACATACTTTGCATCAAAGGCAAAGAAGGAGGGTTACGTTCAGATAGCTGCTATTTTTGAAGAAACAGCAAAGAACGAGATGGAGCACGCAAAAATTTGGTACAAGCTTCTTCATGACGGAGTAGGTACAACAGCCGAAAACCTTCTTGACGCAGCTATGGGAGAAAACTACGAATGGACAGATATGTATGCTACATTCGCAAAAGAAGCTAAAGAAGAAGGCTTTGACAGAATTGCATATCTCTTTGAAGCTGTAGGCAGAATTGAAAAAGAACACGAAAATCGTTACAGAAAGCTTCTTGAAAGAGTAAACGGTGAGATAGTATTCTCCAGAGACGGCGAAACTATCTGGCAGTGCTCAAACTGCGGCCACATTCACATTGGCAAAAAAGCTCCCGAAATGTGCCCTGTTTGCGAACATCCTAAGGCATATTTCCAGGTTAAAGCTGAAAACTATTGATTTGAATACAAACTTTGAAAGCCCGTTTCGACGGGCTTTTGTTTTTTTGAAAAATGTTGGCTGATAAGTTGTAGAACACATATTGTAATTGTTGCAAAATTATGCTACAATTATACCATAAAAAACATTCTGCCGAAAAGAGAGAAAAATATATGAAAATAACAGTACTTGATGCCGATACATTAGGCAGGGACTTATCGCTTGAGCCGTTGGAAACTGTGGGAGAGGTTACCATATACGATTACAGTACTTCAGACGAGGTCAAAGAAAGAATAACCGATTGTGAGGTTGTTATTATAAATAAAATTAAGCTAAACATCACAAATTTGTGTTGTGCGAAAAAATTGAGGCTGATTTGTGTTGCTGCAACGGGATATGATAATATTGATGTTGAATATTGCCGTAAGAATAACATAGCAGTATGCAATGTTATTGGTTATTCAACAAACAGTGTAGCGCTTCTTACCGTATCAATGGCATTATCGCTTGTTACGCATTTGCGTGAGTATAACGATTATGTAATCTCGGGAGATTACACAAAAAGCGGTATTCCAAACCATCTTGAACCGACCTTCCATGAGCTTGATGGTATGACATGGGGGATTGTGGGTCTGGGTAATATTGGTAAAAGGGTCGCGTCAATTGCTTATGCGCTTGGGTGTAAGGTTATTGCCAATAAGAGAACTACTGAGGAGGGATATAATATAGTTTCAATTGATGAGCTGATAGAAGAGTCGGATATTATTTCTGTGCACACACCTTTGACCGAGCAGACAAGGGGGCTTATTTCTGCTGGCAGAATAAAGAAAATGAAGAAAAATGCTGTTCTTGTCAATGTTGCAAGAGGTGCTGTATGCGACGAAAAGATGCTTGCCAATGCAATAAAGGAAAACAGAATAGGCGGAATAGGTGTTGACGTATATTCAACCGAGCCATTCGGTACAGAGCATCCTTTTTATGAAATAAAAGATTACCCAAATGTTCTCCTTACTCCTCACAATGCATGGGGCGCATATGAGGCAAGAGAGCGTTGTCTGAATGATATAATCGAAAACATTAAATCATTTTACAGCGGAGGAAAAAGAGGCAGGGTCGATATATAATAAATCTGTTGACAATATTAAAATTTGGTGATATAATGTCTAGGGTTGAATAACAAGGCAATGAAGGAAAGAGTAGTGTGCTTTATGTTTTTACAGAGAGGGAAGTATAGGTGGAAGCTTTCTATGACAGGCATTTGACGAAAACCGCTCCTGAGCCGCAGTGCTGAAGATTATTAGGTATTGCCGTATTTCTGCGTTAAAGAACAGGATTTGATTTAATCTGAGTGAAAAATCAAGGTGGAACCGTGCGTAAGTTAAAAACGCACCCTTGACGGCAGTTTGTTGTTGCCGTCAAGGGTTTTTGTTTTTAAAATAATTAACTTAGTTAAAAAATATAATTAAAATAAATATATAGGTGATAATATGAAGGTAATTTACAATGATAGCAGAGTAGACGTATGTCCTCCAGAAGAAGAGCTGCACATACTTCGTCATTCGGCTGCACACATAATGGCGCAGGCAATAAAGAGACTTTATCCCGAGGCTGATTTTGCATACGGTCCTGCAAATGAAAAGGGCTTTTACTATGACGTTGACCTTGGAGACGTTAAGTTAAACGACTCTAACCTTGCTGAAATTGAAAAGGAAATGAAGAAGATCACAAAGGAAAACCTTCCAATTAAGGTATTCTCTCTTCCACGCAACGAGGCTGTTCAATTAATGAAGGACAGAGGCGAGGTTTACAAGGTTGAGCACATTGGCGACCTTGACGAAAGCGCAACAATTACATTCTATCAACAAGGTGACTACATTGATATGTGCGTAGGTCCTCACCTTTGCTATACAAAGGCGCTTAAGGCATTTAAGCTTACAAAGATCTCAGGCGCGTACTGGAAAAATGACAAAAACAACAAGATGCTTACACGTGTAAACGGCACAGCATTTGCTACAAGCGAGGAGCTTGAGGCTTATCTTAAGATGGTTGAGGAGGCTGAAAAGCGCGACCATAACAAGATTGGCCGTGAGCTTGAGTTCTTTACAACAGTTGACTCAATCGGTCAAGGTCTTCCAATCCTTCTTCCGAAGGGCTCAAGAGTAATTCAGCTCCTTCAAAGATGGGTTGAGGACACTGAGCAAAAGCGCGGCTATCTCTTAACAAAGACACCGCTTATGGCAAAGCGTGAGCTTTTCAAGATTTCAGGTCACTGGGACCACTACCGTGACGGTATG
>JAZRIJ010000010.1:0-3388 GCA_045645205.1 Eubacteriales bacterium | reverse complement strand
TGGTTCTATAATAAATGTTGGGGTGAAACCAACAGATATAGCAAACAATTTGTAAAAAAACAAAAAAAGAAAGAGCATATCTGAAAAAAATCTGATAAAATGAAGTTGGTGACAACAATTATCGGAGGATTCAGATATGCTCAATTCATATTATACAGAAAAACTGCTGGGAATGCAAGGGGTAGAAATAAAAAACATTACGGAAAAAGAAGAAGTTTTTGAAATATCAATAGAGCAACCGCAAAAAATGTGTACTTGTCCACATTGTGGCGAGAGGACAAAGCGAATACACGATTACCGCTATCAGCGAATAAAGGAACTTCCTGCATTCGAAAAGAAAGTTGTGCTTATCCTACGGAAGCGAAGATATGTATGCTCATGCGGAAAAAGATTTTTTGAGTCGAACAGCTTTTTGGCACGATATCAAAGAATGACCAAGCGAGCAATTATGGGCATATTAGAAAAACTAAGCGATAGCCGTTCCTATACAGCCGTAGCTCGTGAATTTAATATATCTGTGTCTACCGTTATACGCTTTTTTAAGAACATACAATACAACAAACCGCCAAAGCTCCCTGAGGTTATTGGAATAGACGAATTCAAAGGTAACAGCGGCGGTGAGAAGTTTCACGGAATACTTACTGATCTAGGAGAACGAAAGGTCATAGATATACTAAAAACACGCTATGAGCATGATCTGTGCGATTATTTCAAGAAATATGACCGTACCGGTGTTAGATATTTCGTTAGCGATATGTACAAGCCATATGCGGAAATTGCCGAATATTATTTTCCGAACGCTACTTATGTCATAGATAGATACCATTGGGTAAGACAGGCTGTATGGGCATTTGAAGCCGTTAGAAAAGAAGTTCAAAAGCAGTTCTCAAAGAAACATCGTATTTACTTTAAGAAGTCCAGATATCTGCTATTAAAGCATCAGGACAAGCTCAATGATGATGAATTACAACAGGTTTTTATTATGTTGGATATTTGTCCTACTCTTTCAACTGCTTATTTCTTAAAGGAATTACTATATTCAATACTTGGTGAGACAGATCCTGATAAGCAAAAGAAGCTCTTTTCAGATTGGATCGAAGAAGCCTCGGAAAGCGAGATCCCATCCTTCGTCAAGTGTGCAAAAACATATGTTAATTGGTTTGTTCCCATTACAAATTCATTTTTCTGTCCATATACAAACGGATTTACCGAGGGCTGCAATAACAAGATCAAGGTTTTGAAGCGCAATGCCTACGGTTTACAAAATTTCAAGCGGTTTCGCAACAGAATACTTTTTATGTTCTCTCATCAAGGTGGTGCCGACGCATAGGAAACGCGCCACTCCGCTTCGCTTCGTGACGCTTTTCCTATGCTTTTTTATAGTTCTTTATCTTTTCGTCAGATTTTTTCTACCCCAACTATTGACAAAGAGCCTTTTAAGGTCACAAAAAATACGTCTAGTCCTACCGATCTCGTCAAACAAATTACGCCTAGCAGTTCCAAGCGTTTGTCTTTTTCCTACTGTTTCTGTATTAACCAGATCACAATAGATATCGTGCGCCTCACAGTTATTCAAAAACCTATCCGTCCACGTGGCAATTCCGCCGCGAGAGCTTTCGGATTTTACCGAAATAAGCAATAGCTTCATTTTGCTGTCTCCACACAATTATTCAAAACTTCCACATACTTTGCGGTGCATTTTTCTTTTGACGCATTTTCTATGGTATATTCTCTGCCACCGGTAAAGCTTTCGGCTTTGCAGTTTTTCATTTCAAGAATGGCCGTTGCCAGCTTGTCTGCGTTCTCGGGCTCTACCGTAACGCCCGCATTTGCTTTTTTGATAACCTCAGCAAGATCGCTGTCGGTATCAAAAGCGGCAATAATGGGGGTATTACAAGCCATTATGCTCCAGGTTTTGCTGGGCATTCCGCTATTTCCAACGCCCTTTTTGCAGGTGATGAGAGCGACATCGCCAAGGCTATAAACCTCGGGCACACGCTCCTGTGGCAAAAGACCGTTTATAACAACGTTATCAAGTGATTCAGCTCTTTCTTTTGCCTTTTCAAACTCCGCTCCGCCACCGAAAATGACGAACTGAATGTCTTCGTGTTCTTTGAGCATTTCTGCCGCCTCAAGCACCACGTCTGCGCCCTGCGCTTTGCCAAAATTACCCGCGTAAACGACGGTAAACTTGTTCCTTGAAAGCCCGAACTCCTCAAAAAGTCGGTTTTCTTCCTTTGGAACGGGTTTTGTTGCCTCGGTATCTATCCAGTTTGAAATAACTACGATCTTTTCCTCCGGGACACCCTTATCCATGATGTTTTTCTTTATACTCTCGCTTATAACGATGATCTTATCGGCGTGTGAATATGTATAATCCTCGATTTTGCGTCCGATCTTCCAAAGTATCGAGCCTTTTTTTGTAAGCCCTGTAGTTACAAGAGAATCGGGGAAAACATCCTGAAGATTGTAAATAAAAGGCACCTTTTTGCCGTTGCACTTCGAGAGTTTCTTTGCAACATTTGAGCAAAGTATGCCCTGCGTGGGCGGGGTGCTTCCCGCAACTATGGCATCTATACCCTCAGCTTTGCTGCCGAGACTATATTGCCTGAGATTTACCATAAAATAACGAAGAGCACGTCCGATGGGATTTTTTCCCTCGCGGAACATTGAAAATCTGTGAACGATTATCTTGCCTTCACGCATTTCCTCATATTTTATTTTCTTGTACTGCTCCCGCACCTCAGGCGTAATACCGCGTGTAGGTGTAGGGCAAAAAACATCAATGGTAAATCCTGCTTCTATGTAAGCGTCCTCCAGGTCAAGGGAAAGGTGCGAGCTGGAAATGTTTTCGGGAGCATAGTAGGATGATAGTTTTAACAGTTTCATATTATTTCTACCTTATTTGTTTTTCTGCTCGGTGTTATCGTCTTCTTTGTTGGCAGATACTTTTTTGACCGAAAGACCTTCAAGTTTACCCACATACATTGCAATAAGACCAATAATTATAGCAAATGAACCAATAATAATTACCCAAGGATAATACTGTTTGTAAAGAAAAATTGAGATATTCTCACCAAGCTCTCCACCGACTATGATAGCGAAAATAAAGGGAATCAGAGGGAGAAATCCTCCGAAAAACGAAGCAGTCATAAGAATTCCATATGTTTTATTTAATACATTATATATTTTCTTTCTCATAACAACACCTCTCAAACCATAAGTCCCCAGATAGGCAACCATTCAAGCAGAATGATAACAGACAGTATATAGTGCAAAATTACCCATATCATACAGTTCATAAGAGTTGGCTTAAGTTCTGACTGTGCTATACCCATACCGGTATATACACAAGCGCAGTACGGGGGAGTTACTCCGTGCATGGCAC
>JAZRIJ010000009.1:0-4846 GCA_045645205.1 Eubacteriales bacterium | reverse complement strand
TATAAGTATAACATTACTAAACTGCCGTAAATCAAGTAAATTGGTTTGCGGCAGTTGTTTTATAAATATGTATGTATTATGAAAGAAAATACGGAAAAACTATTGACGGAAATGTATATGAAGTATATAATATAGTATTGTACACGAAATATAAAATAAAATAACGATTTTTGCATCTGTGCCAACATTTTTGTCAAAAGCAAAGGTTTGACAAAATCAATCATCACCTTTTTTTAAGTTACGGACGTGTAGCTTTAAACCGTTTAAAAAAGGACAGATGTACATATCAGGGCAGTTCTTAACAGGAGCCGTTTTCGACATGCAATTAATATGTCGGATTGAGAAACCGAGTGCTGCAGCTATGTTTAAGTTTGTGGGAGTAACACAAGGCGTATATATAGCTGTAACAAACTCTTTGCGGGGGCATCGGTTAGCCCGATATGGGGTTCGCGCAGAGCTTAACAGAAGCTGTACGCGGTCTTTACCGCAAAGGGGGAAGCAAAAAATGAACCAGAAAAATATTATTGAACTTAAGAACATCACCGTAGAGTTTGACGGCGAAAAAGTGCTTGACAATTTGAATTTGTCAATAAAAGACAAGGAATTTGTTACGCTTTTGGGGCAGTCCGGTTGCGGAAAGACCACTACCCTCAGAATAATTGCCGGCTTTATCCAACCTCAGACGGGAGATGTTTTTTTTGACGGCAAATCGGAGAACGGAGTGCCTCCGTATAAGAGACCTGTCAACACCGTTTTTCAGAGATACGCACTGTTTCCGAACTACAATGTTTATGACAACATAGCTTTCGGTCTCCGTGTAAGCAAAGTACCTGAAAAAGAAATAGAGCAGAGAGTTAAGGAGATGCTCAAGCTCGTAAACCTGCAGGGATTTGAAAAGAGAAGTGTAGCTAAGCTGTCGGGCGGTCAGCAACAGAGAGTGGCTATTGCACGTGCCGTAATCAATCAGCCGAAAGTGTTGCTTCTTGACGAGCCATTGGCGGCGCTTGATCTAAAGCTTCGCAAGGATATGCAGAACGAGCTGAAAAATATACAGAGAAAGCTCGGAATAACATTTATATATGTAACTCACGATCAAGAGGAGGCTTTGTCTCTGTCTGATACCGTAGTAGTTATGCATGAGGGAAAAATACAGCAGATAGGTACGCCTATTGATATTTACAACGAACCCGAAAACGCATTTGTTGCTGACTTTATCGGGGAATCCAACATTATCGACGGTATAATGAAGGAAGACTACAAGGTATCCCTTGTGGGCAAGACCTTTGAATGTCTTGATAAGGGGTTTGGCAAAAACGAACCGGTTGACGTTGTTATAAGACCTGAGGATGTTGATATAGTTCCTGTAGAAAAAGGAATGTTGGTGGGCGAAGTAACCTCTGTGCTTTTCAGGGGCGTTCATTTTGAAATAATTATAGATGTAGAAGGCTTTAAGTGGATGATACAGACCACCGACGAAAGCAAGGTAGGCGACAGGGTAGGGCTTTACATTGAGCCTGATGCTATACACGTAATGAAGAAGTCGAAGTATTCGGGACAGTATGGCGACTACAGCTCTTACAGCGATGAGATGGACAGAATGAGCGATCTTAGCGAGGTAGAGGAATGAACAGTAGACGCAGAGCAGGCTCGATGGCGTTGAATGCTCCTTATGCCGTATGGTCGGTGATATTTATAGTTGTACCGTTGTTTATAGTTGCATATTATGCTTTTACCGACAAGAGCGGGGCATTAACGCTTGATAATATAGTTGAATTAAAGGAATACGGCGACATTTTTCTGACATCTGTTTGGTATTCGGTGATAGCGACTGTTATATGTTTGCTTATAAGCTATCCTTTCGCATACTTTTTAAGCAGACAGAGCGAGATGTCAAGAAGGCTTCAGATGATGCTGGTAATGCTTCCTATGTGGATGAACCTGCTCATCAGAACGTATTCATGGATGAACATTCTTGAAAAGAATGGAATAATAAACAATCTTTTGACGGGCATAGGACTTGAGCCTGTAAAGATGATAGGAACTCCCGGCGCTGTTATATTCGGTATGGTGTATAACTACCTGCCTTATATGATACTGCCCATATATACTGTTATGTCGAAGATAGAACCTTCTCTTCTTGAGGCGGCAGAAGACCTCGGCTGCAACGGCTTCAACAAGCTCCGCCGTGTAATAATGCCCTTGAGCTTACCCGGTGTTGTGTCGGGAATAACGATGGTGTTCGTACCCTCGGTAAGTACTTTCTATATCAGCCAGAAGTTGGGCGACGGAAAGATAATGCTTGTGGGCGACGCGATAGAACGCCAGATGCAGTCAGCATATAACTATAACCTCGGCGCTTCCATATCCCTTGTGCTTATGATAATGATAATCATCAGCATGGCGGTTATGAACAAGTTCTCCGACGAAGAGGGAGGTATGGTCATATGAAGACGTTCGGAAAGATATTTAATTTCTGCGTGTATTTTCTGCTGTATGCTCCCCTGCTTATAATGGTGTTTTTTAGCTTTAACGAGTCAAAAAGCACATCTGTGTTTACGGGCTTTTCGCTGAAATGGTACAACGAGCTTTTTTCAAAAAGCGACATAATGGAAGCTCTGTCGAATACATTTATATTGGCGGTACTGTCGGCATTGATAGCAACGGTATTGGGAACGGTTGCGGCTGTAGGTTTGTACAAGATGAGAAGCAAGTTTTTGTACAGTACAATGAATACGGTAACAAACCTGCCTATGATGAACCCCGATATAGTTACAGGCGTGTCATTGATGCTTTTGTTCGTGTTTGCAGGCAGACTGCTTGGCTTTAAAGAGTATCTAAACTTTTTTACACTGCTCATAGCTCACGTAACCTTTAATCTGCCTTACGTTATATTGAACGTACTGCCGAAATTAAGACAGACCGACGAGCATCTGTATGAGGCGGCATTGGATTTGGGATGTACACCTATAAAAGCGTTTTTTAAGGTAGTTATGCCCGCGATAATGCCCGGTATAGTTTCGGGCGCATTGATGGCATTTACTTTGTCTCTTGACGACTTTGTAATAAGCTACTATACTACGGGCGCTGACTTCCAGACATTGCCTTTGAAGATATTTGCAATGACAAAGAAGACAGTAAAACCCGATATGTATGCGCTTTCGACCTTGATTTTTGTAACAATACTTGTATTGCTTATAGTTATTAACATTTTTCAAGAGAGATCCGAGAGAAAAGCGAGAGGAGATATTAAATAAGAATGAAAAGAATAACAGCGTTTTTTCTTGCACTTATTATGTGCGTTTCAATATTTGCATTTGCATCATGCGGTTCAAAGAATGATACCGTTGAAAACCTCGAAGGAACATACTCGCAGGAATATGCGGGAACGACTATAAATGTATTTAACTGGGGTGAATATATATCCGACGGAAGTGAGGGCTCTCTTGATGTCAATGCCGCTTTTGAAAATGCAACGGGTATTAAAGTCAACTACAGCTACTATGACAGCAACGAATCTATGTATTCGAAGATGAAGAGCGAGGCTGTTTCATACGATATTGTAATACCCTCGGACTATATGATAGAACGTCTCATAAATGAAAATATGCTTCAAAAAATTGATCTGTCAAAAATAGACAACTACAAGAATATTGCAGAGGAATATAAAGGTCTCTATTTTGACGAAAACAATGAATATTCCGTTCCCTATAACGTAGGTATGGTAGGACTTATATACAATACAGAAATGGTAGAAGAAGCGCCTACAAGTTGGAGCGTAATGTGGGATAAACAGTATAAGGACAATATTCTTACATTTAACAACCCCAGAGACGCCTTTGCAATATCGCAGTTTCTTCTCGGTATTGATATAAACAGCGAGGATAAGGGTGACTGGGATAGGGCGGCTGATAAGCTTAAGGAACAGAACTCAGTTTTGCAGGGCAGAGTAATGGATCAGGTGTTTAATAAGATGGAAGGCGGAAACGCTGCTATCGCGCCATACTACGCAGGAGACTTCTTGACAATGCAGAGCAACAACGAGGATCTTGCGTTTGTATATCCCGAAGAGGGAACGAATATATTTGTTGACTCCATCTGTATTCCTTCAAATGCGCAGAATTACGAGGCGGCTTTGATGTACATCAACTTCCTGCTTGAACCCGAGGTTGCATTGGCAAATGCAGAATATATCTGCTATGCATCGCCCAATACTGCGGTTATAAACAACGACGATTATTCTCTTAAGGGGAACGAGATTCTCTATCCGAAAGAAGAAAATAAGCCAAAGACACAGTATTTCCATGACCTCGACCCCGAGATAAGAAGCTACTATGAAAAGCTCTGGGAAGATATTCTCAGGGAGTCATAATATTAAAAAAACGGCGGGAGCAAGCCACCAGCCCTGCAATTAACATTAGAGCGCGTAAATAAAAAACAGCATTCATTACCTGTGGATTTAAGACAGTAAAAATGCTGTTTTTATTTTTGTATAGCGGTTATGAGATCCTTTGACTGCGGCGGCTTATACCGCCTCCGCTCAGGATGACGAGCAATGCAATCCCATTCGGAGTAGAAAATCGTCGAAGAGATGGTGAATTATTTGTAGGGGACGTCGCCCCCTACTTGCCCTCTCCGCTCAGGATGGCCGCGCTGTTAGTTATCCCAAGCCGCGCCGGCTAAACAGGCTTAGAGGACATAAATGTAAATAAATTGTAAAAATGTAAAAAATACTTGAAAAGTGTTGTATATAATGTTATAATACTCGGGTATGAAAATTCACACATACGGCTGTCTTCGGTGCAATATCTAAAGGGCTGTATGGTGGAAATAACCGAAGGAGGACATT
>JAZRIJ010000008.1:0-5159 GCA_045645205.1 Eubacteriales bacterium | reverse complement strand
AAATATTTCCTTTGAATACCATTTCTGGCGAGCTATGTGGAACGATATTTCGGGCATTCGTCTTGCAAGGCTTCTTCACGAAGATGTGAGAAACTACTCGGCAAACGGTATTGATGGCATTCTTGAAGATGGCTCACAGCGTGCTTTCTTCCCGAATGGATTTGAACTTTACGCTTACGCGAGATCAATGTTCGACAAAGACATCCCCTTCGAGGAAATTCTTGAGGACTATTACTCTGCGGCTTACGGCGAAGAGTGGAAAAAGGTTTACGATTATATGATGGAGCTTGACGAGGCTTTTGACTATCAGTATATGGTAAGGCAAAAGTCGGTAAATCCCAAGGTATCTCTCCTCTATAATCCCGAACACACCGAGAGTCTTAAAAAGGTAAAAGAAATTTGCCAAAGAGCGAAAAATATAATAAAATCTCTTTATAAGGTGGATTATCGCGTGAGAACCGTTTCGCTAAGACTTCTTGAACACCACCTTGAATACGCGGAGCTTCTCGCCGAGGCATATATTCCGAAAGCCGAGGGCAAAGACAAGGAAGCTTTTGAAAAATATAAGACGCTCGTTGACACTATGGCAAAGCATGAGGTCGCAATTGAAAAATATTATGATCATTGCCTAATGGCGAACGCTCTTTCAGTTGTGTTTAAGAATACAGTTACGCACAACGAATATATGGATGCGAATTAAAAAATGATCTACGATCTAACTGTGATAAAAGCTTGGTATCGAAGCAGTTTTTGCACGGTTGAATAACAATTTTGACAACACGAGAAATTAGGCATTGAATTATTATCACGTAACAAACGCTTTAATGGGAAAATATGCCTTGCATATTCGGTTGTTGGCAAAGGCATCCCGAATGCGCGACTTGAAATAGATAGCACTGTTAAGGTTGTTTTGTTTGAAATTTCGGATTCGCATATAACTTCTTTCTAAAAATCTGTGGATAACAGTAAAAAAGATATATTCGGCAGAATAAGTTGACTTGTGCAAGTATTCAACAGTGATATATTTCATCAAGAATTTATAAAATAACGACGGTGCGTCGTAAAGGAGAATACTATGAAAATCACCTTAAACAAAGACAAAAAACTGGGAAAAATCAAACCGCTGCACGCAGTGGGGCAGCCGCCTATTGGTGGTGCATACCTTGAGTACCCTTCAAAGCATTTTCACTTTCTCAGCGAGGCGGGAATTCCGTATTCGCGTCTACATGATGTCGGCGGTTATTTTGGCGGTGGTAGATTCGTCGATATTCCAAATGTTTTCCGTGATTTTGATGCCGATGCAGACGATCCTGAAAGTTATGATTTTACCTTTACTGATGCGCTTATCAAGGGACTTGTTGAAAACGGCATTGAGCCTTATTACAGACTTGGTGTTACCATAGAAAACTTCGCAGTTATAAAGCAATATAATCAGAGTCCTCCTAAGGACTTTAACAAATGGGCGGAGATATGTGCACATATAGTTGCACATTATATCGACGGCTGGGCAAACGGTTTCCACTATAATATCACCTATTGGGAAATACTCAACGAACCTGACTCGGGTCATGGATTCAACGGCAGAATTGCCCCTATGTGGTGGGGTACTCCCGAGCAGTATTATGAGCTTTATGACGTTACTGCAAAGAAGCTGAAGGCTCGTTTCGGCGATAGAATAAAGGTCGGCGGATACAGTATGTTCGGTTTCTACTACGTCACCGCAACCGATGAGGAAAGAGAAGCGAATCCGATCTTCAAGTACCGCATGGACTTCTTTGAGAACTTCCTTCTCTACCTTAAGGAGCACGGAACTCCCCTTGATTTCTTCTCCTGGCACAGCTACCATGGGGCGAAGAATACTGCAATACACGCAAGGTGGCTTGCAAACGCCCTTAGGGAATACGGATTTGAGAACACCGAATCCCACCTTGCCGAATGGAATGTGAAACAAGAGACAGCTGGTACAGGTATGCATGCGGCTAACACTGCAGCGATGCTACTTGCTCTTCAAAAGGAGGAAGTAGACCTGACTTGCCTCTACGATGCAAAGTATGGCGGTGCATATGGTCCTCTCTTTAATCCCATTGACCACACACTTTGGCATACATATTATACACTTGTCGCCTTCGGTATGCTCTATAAGCTTGGCACCGAGATCGAGACCTCATCCGATACCGATGGTGTGTATGTTGTGGGCGCAACCGACGGAGAAACCACGAAGATTATGATTGCGAACATCTCTGGTGAAACCGCCCCGCTTGAGATCAGCGGCATTGACGTTTCTGGTGCAAGATGGAGTGTTATCGATAATGAGAGACGCCTTTCTTGGTCAGCCCCTATGAAAGAAATTGCAAATTATACTGTCGTATTGATTGAGATATAAGATGAATTTTTGCTGAATATAGCAAAGAAAGAATTCAATAAAAAGCAATTAGCGACTGCTAGGAGTCACCAAAACCTTAAATATTCGACAATGGGAGTTGGTTAATCATGAAATATCGTTTTCTTCGCTATCCTGGAGGCAAGTTTAAAGCCGTTACATTCAGCTATGATGATGGTGCTAAAACAGATATAAAGCTATTGGAAATCTTCAATAAGTATAACATGAAGTGCACATTAAACATTTGCTCAAACAGACTAAACCACATCGACAAACATCTAACTGTAAATGAAATAAACACATATGTTCTTGAAAAAGGACACGAGATAGCCAATCACGGAGAGAACCATATTGCACTCGGAATCACAGACCATGTACGAGGGCTTCAAGATGTACTTAATTGTCGCATAGAACTTGAAGAAAAGTTTTGTGCGATTATTAGAGGGATGGCATATCCGGATACGATGAAATATATTGCAGCTCGAAATTACGAGCAGATCAAAGCAATGCTTGAGAGCGTGGGAATAGTTTATTCTCGTGCAGCAGGCACAGATAATGATAGTTTTGAGTTGCCAAGCGACTTTCACTTATGGATGCCTTCTGTGCATCATCAAAACGAGAAGGTTTTTGATTATATTGATGCTTTTAATGCCATTGATGATAAAAAACTTTACTGTGCATCGAGGTATCCACGATTGTTTTATATGTGGGGGCATAGTCGAGAATTTGAGAAAAATAACAACTGGGATAGGTTGGAATCTATTTGCGAAAAACTAGGAAACAATAATAATATCTGGTACGCTACTAACATTGAGATATTTGATTATGTAAAGGCATATGATTCTCTTGTTTTTTCGGCCACTGGATCAATAGTGTACAATCCGACATTGATTGATGTTTGGTTTGATATTGATGGAACGATTTATTGCGTTAAATCGGGTGAAACAGTAAAAATAAAACAAAGCAAATGATAAAATTAAAAATGAAAAAAGTTTTGTCTTCCCTTTTTTCTCCACTTGATATCACGTACTTTACGTGTTACAATGAAACAAAAACTGAGGTGTCATATGAAAAACAAAGTTATCCTTATCTCTATTGATGGTATGCGTCCCGACGGAATGCAACACTGCGGCAATCCTTATGTTAAAACGCTTGAAAAAATATGTGCTTACACCTATACAGCAGAATCTATGAATCCCACAGTTACCCTTCCATGCCATTTTTCCATGGCACATTCTGTTGCACCGCAGAGGCACGGTATTCTTACTAACACGTATATTCCTCAAGTGCGGCCGGTTAAGGGGATATTTGAAAAAGTGAGATACGCAAAAGGATTTCCAGCTATTTTTCAAGCTTGGGATCCAATACGCGATATTGCCCTTCCGGGTATGTTCAAGTATTCGCTTCACATACACGTTGATTCCGAGGAAAGCACGGATACCTACCTTACGGATGCGGCTATTGATTTTATTTCGAAAAAGAAACCAGATTTGGTCTTTCTCTATCTTGTAGAGACGGACGAAAAGGGCGGTCACTCAAAGGGGTGGATGAGCGAAGAATACCTCAGACGCATTTCTGTTGCTCTCGACAACGCAAAACGCGTAATTGAACTATTTGGCAACGAGTACTCGGTGATCGTTATGTCTGACCACGGTGGGCATGATAGACTACATGGGACTATTGAGCCGGAAGATATGACAATTCCGCTTTTCTTCTACGGCAAGGACTTTACGCCCGGAATGATAAACAAAAAGCTTTCGCTTCTTGATATTGCACCGACTATTGCGAAAATTATGGAGATTGAAGCTGAGCCAGAGTGGGAAGGAGAATCAATCTTCTAAAAAGGGACACTAGCTAATGCTATCGGAGATATTTTAGCCAAAGTTTTATGCAACAATATAAATCCATAAATATGTTTAGTTCTAAAATTGATACAATGATTTTGATTAACCTGTTACGGAAACGGAGAGGACTATTATAATAAAATCGGTAAATGGAACATTGGCTTGATACATTAATCCATAGTTAAGTTGAAAGATTGCACAAATATATGTTTTTCCTCGGTTATGCCTTAATTGTAGTGTCTAATCAGATTTTCCAAAGGTTTTATCGAATCTATATAAAACACTTAGCAAAAATCACTAATGCATCCGCGGGAGTAGCCCGTAGTCCCTTTTCCTTTCAGGCGCGGGTTACTCTATTAAAAATTTTTACCTCATAAGACAAAGAAGAAACGATTCTTAAAAACAAAGCACAAAATTAGATAAAGTTCGCTTTATTTATGTTATAACCACAATTTCTCGATTGAAAAACAACGATTGCGAAATATTTATATAAAATATTTAAAATATTTAGAAAATCGACTTTTTCCCCTTAATTTTGCGTGTAGAATAAAGTATAATGTTATCAAAGAAGATAGCTTATAAAAAACTACACTAAAAAGGAGGGGGGATAAGAATGAAAAGCAAACAAAAAACGCTTATGTGTCCAAGCTGCGGCAAGAAGCAATTAGCAATTGCCGGCAGTTGCAAAAACGTCTATGATAACGCAATAAAAGAGGGTTATTGTGTTAGAAAAAACTATTTTCGGTGGGAAGTCTTTTTTCGAGAAAGAGGAAAAGAATATGACTGTGTAGGCTTTCCTTCCGAAAGCAATGCTTTACAATACCTATTTGATAAGCTTTACGGTATATACGTGAAATAAAAAGCACTATACCAGCAAGCATAACCTTTTGTTCCCCAAAAGCGATGCTTGCTGGTACATAACAATAACAATCTTC
>JAZRIJ010000007.1:0-60583 GCA_045645205.1 Eubacteriales bacterium | reverse complement strand
TGGCTACGATCCGACTTAGAGCATTTGTTATATCATTTGTGTTAGCTCTGTCATTGTTTGGGGTTCTTGCATACAACGTTGTAACAGGTTCGTTTTCTCTAAATTTTTCCAATCCCCAGCTTTCTGACGCTACTATAGCTGAGGACGAAAGAGATTTTCTCGAAGGTGAAAAACATAGTGAGTCAAATACCCACATTGGATCAGATGACAGCGATAAAGACGAAGAGCCTGTTTTTAACAGTGGAGAGGTTACAAACGCTACATTTCTTGTTGTCGGTACAGACTATCAACCCAATGTACTTGATTACAATTTTTTCGGTTATGATGAGAATGGCTTTTATGTAAAAAACAGAACTGTTGACGCCGATACACTTTTGCTTATAAAAATCGACAAGGCAAAGAAAACATTTATGTTTTCGTCTATACCTGCAAATGCAGTTGTGAACCAATTTACAAATAAGACAGTCTCCCAACTTTACAGTGAGAAGGGGGCGTCATATATGGCAGATTGCGTATATGCTTTGACGGGTATAAGCGTTGAGCATTTGGCGGTAATAAGTGTTGAGGACAGTGTAAAGGCACTGAAAAAAATCGGTAACATTACATATAACGTGCCATATGATATGTATTACGTTGACAATACCCAAAATCTTGAGATTGATTTAAAGGCGGGACTTCAGGAGCTTACACCGAAGCAGGCAGTATCTATGTTAAGATACAAAAATTATGCAGCAAATACAGGCTATTCGCGTGAAAAAATGGCAATTGATTTTTCTAAGGCTATGTTTAAAAAGCTGACCTCTCCTGCATATCTTGGTAAAGCGGTGTCATTGTTTAATGATGTAGTAGATTATTTTGAAACTACATTTAAGCTTTCCGATTTTACGGAACATATAGACCTTATTTTTTCTTATCCTGATTATGAGACGAAGATGGTTACTTATCCCGGATATGAAAAGGAGATTTATGGTAAAAAGGTTTTTGTTCCCAGTATAAGCGAAGCATTAGATTTATACGCAGAATATAAATAATATTACATATATAGGAGTATCATCATGAATAACACAGAAAAGACGATGGAAAAAATTGTTGCTTTATGTAAGAATCGTGGATTTGTATTTAGTGGTTCTGAAATATACGGCGGTCTTGCAAACTCATGGGACTACGGTCCTCTGGGCGTTGAGTTAAAGAACAACGTAAAAAAAGCATGGTGGAAAAAATTTGTTCAGGAATCGAAGCTTAATGTTGGTCTTGACAGCGCGATTTTGATGAATCCTGAGGTTTGGGTAGCATCAGGACATGTCGTAAATTTCAATGATCCGCTTATTGACTGTAAGTCTTGTAAGATGAGACACAGAGCAGACAAGCTTATTGAAGATTGGGCAAAGGCGAACGGCAAGACTGTTAAGGTTGAGGGTATGACAAATGAAGAAATGTCAAACTTTATTGTCGAAAACGGCGTAGCTTGTACAGGCTGCGGTAAGTCCGAGTTTACTCCCATTCGTAAGTTTAATATGATGTTCAAGACATTCCAAGGGGTTACCGAGGATTCACAGTCTCAGATATATATGCGTCCCGAGACAGCGCAGGGTATTTTTGTAAACTTTGCAAATGTGCAGAGAACAACAAGAAAGAAAATTCCTTTTGGTATAGCACAAATTGGTAAATCCTTTAGAAATGAGATTACTCCCGGAAACTTCACATTCCGTACACGTGAGTTTGAGCAGATGGAGCTTGAATTTTTCTGCAAGCCCGGCACAGACCTTGAATGGTTTTCATACTGGAAGAACTTCTGCGCAGAGTTTCTTTACTCTCTCGGCATGAAAAAAGAAAATCTTAAGCTTCGTGATCACGAGGCTGAAGAGCTTTCACACTATTCAAACGCAACCACAGACTTTGAATTTCTTTTCCCATTTGGTTGGGGAGAGCTTTGGGGAATTGCTGATCGTACAGACTTTGACCTTAAAGCTCATTCTGAGCATTCCGGCAAGGATCTCAGTTATTTTGATCCCGAGACAAACGAAAGATATATTCCTTACTGTATTGAGCCCTCTCTTGGTGCAGACCGTGTTGTTCTTGCATTCCTTGTCGATGCATATGACGAAGAAGAGATTAGTGAGGGTGATGTAAGAAATGTACTTAGACTTCATCCTGCATTGGCGCCCTTTAAATGCGCTGTTCTTCCACTTTCAAAGAAGCTTTCTGAAGAAGCATCTGTTGTATACGAAAAGCTTTCAGCAAGGTTTATGACTGATTATGATGAAACAGGTTCTATCGGTAAGAGATATCGCCGTCAAGATGAGATTGGAACACCTCTTTGTATCACTTATGACTTTGAGTCAAAGGAAGACGGATGTGTAACAGTACGTGACCGCGATACAATGGAACAGGTTCGTATTTCTATTGACAGCCTCGAAGAATATATTCAGAACAAGATTAATTTCTAATAAAAAAGGCATTCCTTGTGTTTTTCAAGGGATGTCTTTTTTTGTTATTTTTAAATATCTGTAGTTATAGAGCTTATCGAAATTTTTTGATTAAAACAACAGATAATGCAACAACTGATGCTATCAGCGCAATAACTGCAATAATTCCCATTGCTTCGGAATTATCTGATTCAGCTTCTGCTTGTTGTTTTTGTTTTTCCAGTTCTGCTTTTTGAGAGGCAGCTATTCTTGATGCTTCGGCTTCGGATTCGAGACGAATGCTTTCTTCCTCAAGTCTTTTGCTTTCTTCCTCTTCTCTGCGTTTTTGTTCCTCTTGTTCTTTTTGTTCTTGTTCGAGACGTTCCTGTTCTATCCTTTCTTGCTCGTCATAGCTAATGAGATTTTCAAAAAAACTGTTTTTTTCTATATCTTCTCCTACTGTTGTACGGTAAAGTCCGTATTCGCAGGGAGAATAGGTTTTAATTTGAGAAGCATTGGTAATAGCGCCTCCGCCGTTAAGCCAGTTTGTAAACCAAGTATATTGCTGTGAATTGTGCATCTTATAGCCTTCCTGTGTCATTTGGAAGGCAGTTTTTCCGCCGAAATACTCCAATGGTTCATCCCAATTTATAGTTATCTGATTTTCATTGTAAAGGTGTATATAGAGCTTAGGAGTATCCCAAACATCGTATTGAGCGGCGGAATCGGGATAATTGTCGGCATTGCCTGCAAGCTCAACAGCTTTAATAAGTGTTTCTGCATTTAAAATATGCTGACCGTGCCCGTACTCACCCTTTAAATCGTGTCCTACAACTACTTGAGGTTTAAATCTTCTTAACAACTCGATCTGAAATGCAATAACATCATCTTCGGTAAAGCCTGCCCATTTTATGTTGTTAAGTGCGGCGGCAGAGGTAGTTGAATATGCATCGGGAAAACTACTTATAACAGGGTAGTGGTCAATTCCTACAGTCCACAAACCGTTTAAAAGCTCATGGCGTCTGCCTGGAGTGTTTGTGTGGTCAGTAAAGTAAGCTACCTGTACTCTATATCCTTTTGCGGCGTGGTAGGGAAGAACTCCTGCAAAAAATAACTGTTCATCATCTGCGTGGGTAGAGTCAAGAAGTATATCTGCATTATCGTATGGCTGTTGCCAAACTTGCACCCAGTCGGGCAGTTTGCCTTCGGTAAAAGCGTAAATATCTGAAATGTTTATCTGTTTTTCAAACGTAATGGTAACTTCACGGCAATCGGTTATCTCTTCGGGAATGGTGTTAAATGAGTGAAGATATGTATTATCTATATTAAAAACTTTATCACCGCAGGTTATTGTGTAATTAGCGGATTCATTCCAAAATAAAATGTAAAACGAGTCTATAACATTGTCGCTTGAAATTGTCAGAGTATTTATTGCGCTGAAAGTGTTTATATTATCGTCTCTGAGATTTCTGGATGCAGGGTTAGTCGTTAGGTTTTGTATTGTTGTTTCTGTAGTAACTGCGGCATTGATGCTTAGTTGTGATAAAACAACAATTGCAAGAATAAATGCCACAGTAAGTACAAACTTTAAAATAGTTTTGTTTTTTACACAAGACGTCATTTTTATAATCCTTTCATTAATTCTGATTAACTTAAGTAATTTTCAAACTTTTCAATTTTTTCTTTTCTTCCGATAACAACAATGTTATCATTTGTGTGTAGAACGGTGTCGGGAGAAATTTCTGTTATTATGTTGTCAGCGTGTTTAACAGCAATGATATTTAGTCCGTATTTCTTTCTTATATCAAGTCTTGCGACAGTAATTCCGTCAACTTTATCTGAAAGAATAATTTCGGTTATATCTATTTCGTTACTTAATGAAATATATTCCATAGTCTTTGGAGACACCAATCTTTTTGCAAGTCTGACAGCCATATCTTTTTCGGGATAAACTACCTCTGCCCCTATTTTTTCAAGAACACATCCTTGTTCGGGAGTAATAGCTTTGGCTATAACTTTTTTTACACCGAGCTGAATAGCATTAAGGGTTGCAAGAATACCTATGTCGATCGTTTCGCCTATGCCGACAATAATAGTATCACAATTTTGAATTCCAGTTTCCGAAAGATTTTCTTTGTTAATTGCCTCAACTAAAAATGCGTTGTCTGTGTATTCAGAAATGTCTTTAATTTTTTTAGGGTCATTATCTATAGCAATGACCTCTCGTCCCAGTTCTGCAAGCGTTTTAGCTAAATTAAAACCAAACCTGCCGAGACCTATAACACCGTATATTTCTTCATTTTTTCTGTTTTTTCTTTTCATAATAAATATGCCTTTCTGTAATCAACCTAAAGTTAAAGCTTCTTCAGCATAAGATACATTTGAGCGTTTTTTGAATATCCAAAGAGATGCAATTGTGAGAGGACCGAGTCTGCCGATAAACATTGTTACAATAACTACAAATTTTCCTGCATTAGATAATGTTGGGGTTATTCCGGTGGAAAGACCTACTGTTCCAAATGCGGAAACAGTTTCCATTAACAAATCGTTTATTGCCGTTTTGGGTTCAAATATACAAAGCATAAACAGAGATAATAATACTATTCCTATTCCCATAGCAAGTATGATAAATGCTTTGTAGAGTATATCTTTAGGGAGCGTTTTTTTATATGCTGATGGAGTGCCGGGTGAAGAAAATGAAAATAGAGCAGTAAGTACAACAAAAAAGGTAGTTGTTTTAATACCGCCGCCGGTTGATGTTGGCGATGCGCCTATAAACATAAGTAGAACATAGACAACAGTTCCTGCATTTGAGATGTTGCTGAGATCAACAGTAGTAAAACCTGCTGTCCTTGTTGATGTGCTCATAAAAAAAGCATCAAGCCAGGTGTAGTTTTCGGTAAGCTTTAGCAAAACAGTTCCGATAATAAGCAAAGCTACCGTAACGGTAATAACAACCTTCGTGTGTAGTGTAAATTTTTTAAATTTATGCTTAAAAGCAATTTCCTTTATCACCAAATAACCGATACCGCCTGAAATAACAAGAAAACAGGTTATAAGATTCAATGCAACATTTCCGCTGTATGAGACAAGATTATTTCCAAAACCAAAAATATCAAAACCAGCATTATTAAATGAGGAAACGGCGTGAAATATGCACAAACCTAATGCGCGGCTGAACGGATAATCCTTAATAAATACAAAAAAGCTTAAAAATGCGCCTGTTCCCTCAAAAATAAGTGTTGTAATTAAAACTGATTTTACAAGGGTTACAACACCACCCAGTGAGCCATAGTTTAGTGATTCTTTGGCAAGGGTACGTTGTTTTATAAAAATTTTTTGTCCTGTGAGCATAACGATTCCAATGCTGATACATACAAAACCAAGTCCGCCAAGTTGGATTAAAACAGCCAATACTGTTTGTCCGAATCCTGTAAGAACAGTTCCTGCATCAAATGTTGAAAGGCCTGTAACGCATACTGCACTGGTGGCGGTAAATAAAGCATCGGTAAAGCTAATGCTTCCCGGCAACTTCTGTGAAAACGGGAGTAAAAAGAGAACAGTACCTATAAGTATTATCGTTAAAAAGCCTAAAGCAATGACACGCCCAGGACTCATATGTTTTTTCATTAAAAAACCTCAAATATAGTGTATATTTTTGATATTATATAGAATACCCTTTTTTTATATATTTGTCAAGTTAACCGATAAGAGATAGGGAAATTTATGACAAAATATCCTCGGGAAATACTGAGGATATTTAATGCTTTACATATTTTCTATTATCGTAGATTCGATGATCTCGGACACATCCTCGATAGCATCACTTACATTTTCAAAGCAGGTATATATTTCACGCCAGATCAATATTTCTAATGCGTTTTTTGACTCTGTATGGAGATTTTTCATAGCCGCAAGGTAAAGTTTGTCTCCCTCCTCTTCAAGCTGATTTATCTCTATAATAATATCTTTTAAAAGTTTAGATTTTTTAAAGTTTTCAAACTCTGCTATAAGATCTTTCATTTTTTCAGTAGATTTAATGAGCAGGTTTGCAAAATGTATGCAGTCGGGGCGCAGGGAAGTGATACCTGCGATATGAATTTGTATGATTATATCCTCGATTGAGTCGGTAACATTATCTATTGTTTCACTAAGCTCAATTATGTCTTCTCTGTCAATAGGAGTAATAAACGCCTTTACAAGAACCTCCATCATTTCGTGTTTTAGAAGATCTCCGTTATGTTCTATTTCATGAAGTCTCTTTAGCTGTTCTTCAGTTGGAGCAGAATGGAAATCACTGATTATATCGTAAAGTATTTTTGAAGCCGAGCATGCAATGTCAGAACATTTTTTGAAGTTTTCAAAATAAAAGTCATTAGTTTTTTTAGCCATTTTTATATCTCCTTTTATATCTGTCAATTAAATACAACCATGAAAATTCTTGCCATAACATATCCTATAATACCACATCCGGGAAAGGTCAGTATCCACGTTAGTACCATTTCCTTAACTACACCAAAATTAACAGCCGAAAGTCTTTTTGACGCTCCGACACCCATTACAGCGGTGGTTTTCGTGTGCGTAGTGCTTACGGGGATTCCAAACAGGGTCGAAAGGAGCAAACAGCCTGCCCCTGCCATATCTGCGGCAAAACCCTGATACTTTTCTAATTTGACCATATCCATTCCCACTGCCTTGATTATTTTATATCCTCCTACGGATGTTCCTAAAGCCATAACGACAGAGCAGAGGATCATCATCCACATCGGCGGGGTAACATTTCCTGTGGTTTCACTTCCTTTTGCCAGAAAAACACCGAGTATCATGACACCCATAAACTTTTGTCCGTCTTGAGCGCCGTGCATAAATGACATAGCCGCGCCTCCGCATATTTGGGCATTTTTAAAGAAGGGAATAGTTTTTCTTCTGTCTATATTAAGGCAAATAAACTCGGTGATTTTTGTAAACAAAAAACCCATCCCGAAACCGAGAAAAGTTGAGAGCGCAAGACCGTAAAGAACGGTAGCCCACTCTTTTCCGTTTATACCACTGAAACTATTCTGAAGTGCGATTGCAGCGCCGGAAAGACCTGCTATAAGCGCATGGCTTTCGCTTGTCGGTATGCCAAACCACCATGCCATAACAGCCCAAATGATTATTGCCACCATTGCGGCGCACAGAGCAGTCATTGCAAGCTGTGTATCTCCTTCAAAATTGACCATGTTTTTTATAGTCATAGCAACCTTTGCATTAAACAAGGTCATAATAAGTACTCCAAGAAAGTTGAAAAAAGCAGACATAAGCACGGCTTTTTTTGGACTTATCGACCGAGTTGCAACGCAGGTTGCAATTGCATTAGGCGCATCAGTCCATCCGTTGACAAAAATAACGCCCAATGTAAGCAAGAATGTAATCAGCAATGCAGGATTTGAAGTTACTTCGCTGATAAACCAACTTAAATTAAAATTTTCCATATCAGTTCCTATCTGTCAAAAATGTGTCTATTATAACAAAATGTTATTACCTATCAAAAAATATTATACTACATTTTCTTAAAAAAATCAATATGATTTATAAATAAACATCATACATCAATTTATATACAATAACAAATAAAAACAGACTGCCGAAGCAGTCTGAAAAGTTATTTGCTCTTTTTAAAAGAAAACTTGTTTTCTTCACCGTTAAGAAGTCTTTTTATGTTTTCTCGGTGGTTAAATACTAAAAGCGCGACAACAGTCATGCAGCATATTACTTCAACAATTCCTATCCTGCTGAAATTTTTTAAAATAATCGGATAAAGCAACGCTCCCATAATAGAGCCGAGTGAAATAAATTTGGTTGCTGCAACTAGGCCGACAAATACAAGAATCAAAATAAATGCTACAAGAGGTTCTGTACAAAGAATCATTGCAATCGCTGTTGCAACACCCTTACCGCCCTTGAAATTGTAGTACAATGGCCATGTGTGTCCGATGACAGCTCCTAAGCCTGCAACATAAGCGCCGGACTTTCCCATTACAAAGTAACCGATAAGTACTGCTACAGCAGCTTTTAAAATATCTCCCACTAAAGTAAGAACAGCTGCTTTTGTGCCGTAGGTTCTCATCATATTTGTCATTCCGGCATTGCCGCTTCCGTGTTCTCGGATATCTTCTTTGTATTTCCTTTTTGAAATAAATGTTGCAAAATTGAAGCTTCCAAGCAAGTATCCAATTAACAGAATAAGGATAAATGCAGTTATTGCAAATGTCCAAGGAATTTTGTAAAGTGTACCCTCAAAGCCATCGGTTTTGTAGGGCGTACCGAACAAATAGTTAACGATACCGATTTTAAATATAGTTCTTATAATTTCCATAATCAGTCTGTGTTATCACCTTTCTGGCGGATAATGATTTTGATAGGAGTGCCCTTAAAGCCAAATACCTCTCTTATCCTGTTCTCAATATATCTTTGATAGGAGAAATGGAAAAGTTCTGCGTCATTACAGAAAATAACAAATGTGGGGGGGGCGATACCTACTTGTGTCATATAGTATATTTTCAGTCTTCTGCCTTTATCAGATGGAGGCTGGACCTTGGTAACGGCATCATTTAGTACATCATTGAGCATCCCTGTAGAAATACGAAGGACCGATTGCTCATAAACATAGTTAATAAACTCAAAAAGCTTATCGATACGCTGACCTGTCTTGGCAGATATAAATAAAATAGGAACGTATGGCATATATGCAAGAGCTGACTGTATTTTCTGAGTAAACTCGTTTACGGTTTTATTGTCTTTTTCAATAAGATCCCACTTGTTTACAACAATAATAGTAGGTTTTCCTGCTTCATGGGCAAGACCTGCAATGTGCTCGTCCTGTTCGGTTATACCTTCGGCAGCGTCTATCATGAGAACACAGACATTTGCGTTTTCGACTGCCATTTTTGAACGGAGAACAGAATATTTTTCTATCCTGTCATCAACTCTTGCTTTTCTTCTGATACCTGCGGTATCAACAAAAATATACTTACCGTGGCTGTTTTCTACACGGGTGTTTATAGCATCTCTTGTTGTGCCTGGAATATTTGAAACGATGAGTCTGTCTTCTCCGAGAATTTTATTTATTATTGAGCTTTTGCCGGCGTTTGGCTTACCTATAACGGCTACGCTGATAGCATCATCTTCTTCATCTTCGGTTTCGTTTTCTGATGGGAGATACTCAAGCACCTTGTCAAGAAGATCGCCCGAACCCGTACCGTGAACAGATGAAAGGGGAATAGGGTCACCGATAAAACCAAGCTCGTAAAATTCGTAAAACTCATACGGAAGGTCGCCGATTTTATCCACCTTGTTTACGCAAAGAACTATGGGTTTGTTGCTTTTTAGAAGCATACGTGCGATATCTCTATCGTCAGCCGTAAGACCTGTCTTTACATCGGTCATGAAAATTATAACATCGGCTGTTTCTATGGCGATCTCAGCCTGAAGACGCATATACTTCAAAATAAGATCGTCTGTTTTAGGCTCAATACCGCCCGTATCTATGAGCATAAGCGTTCTGCCTGCCCATTCAATTTCGTGATATATTCTGTCTCTTGTAACGCCGGGAGTATCTTCGACTATAGAAATTCTTTCACCTGTAAGCTTATTGAAAAGAGTACTTTTTCCGACATTAGGTCTGCCAACGATGGCAACAACAGGTTTTGACATTTGTTTCTCCTTGTTTTTTAATGAAAATGCTATGATTACGAAACAGCGAATCTATTAAGCTCACCATCATATACGGCATTGCCTGAAACGTAGAGAGCATTAGAGGTTATTCCGGTTGATACAAACGCGGTGGGCGCAAAAAGCTTTGTTCCGGGAGTCCAGTTGGTAGAAAACCAAAGTACAGCATTGTTTGCAGGGTCAACTGTTCTGATATAGACTCTGTTCTCAAACGCTGAAACGTATGTAATAGCGACATTGTATCTGGGGTATTCTACTCCAAAACTTGAAGATATTGCGGGATTATAAAATTTAAGCTTGCCGTCTGTCCCCGTATAGAATATGCACTCTGTTATTTCAATTATACTTGTAGCCTTAGCTCCGTCAGAGCAGAAAGTTGAAACCTTTCCGTCTTGTGATGTGATGACAGCAAGGCTTTCATCAGTAGAGAAGTAAAGCTTGTCTGCTGTTTTGTTGAGCGCGTATATATTCAGTGTTTTTGATACTATTTTTGTAATATCTCCGTAAAAGTTGCAAGCATAGAGACCTGTACTGTCTGAGGGAATATAATAAAGCTCATTATCAAAAACACAGATGGATTTTGCCTTTATAGAAAAGGATATATCTTCTTTAGTGGTAATATCTATTCTGTGGATTATATAGCTTTCATCAATGAAAAAGATATATGTACCGCTGCCTGTAATACCAAGTGTTTTGTTTTCTGTCAGAATACTGACTTGGTTACCTGATTTATCGAGAACGGTAATACCATTTTTTGCAATATAGTCATATTCAGAGTCAGAGTAGACAAGTCCGCCTACAGAAATGTTACCTGATGCGCCGGAAGGCCATTTGCCATCGCCGATAGTTGTAACAGATATGTCTGTGGGAACCATGGGAACTTCAACAGGAATTATGGGAGCTGTTGTTTGGGGAGGCGTGGTTTCCGGAGTTGTCGTTTCAGGTTCTATCGTTGTTTCGGGAGAATAATTGCTTTCATCGGGTTTTTTTGATATTTCGGGAGCTTTGGTTTGCTCAGTGTTTATAGTTATATCAATAGGGGTATTGGAGGTACCATCACTGCCGAAAAGAATTACAAATGATAAAATTACCGCAATACAAAGAAACGCAATACCGATAACAGTCCCCAGTTTTTTACTTTCATACTTTTTTTGTTGTTTTTTTGGCTTCTTAAGCATATGTGCAGCCATCATAGCCTGCTGATCCTGCATAGCCTTTTTCTTTCTTGCGATACGAGCTTTGCGGTGGCGGGAGAGATAACCTGCATTAACCTTTAAAAATACAGTATTTTTTTCCATTCCGCAAATAGGGCAAACTTCAAGCTCGTTTTCTGTGCCGCAGCAGCATTGCCATTTTGTTTCACCTAAAATTTCGGGCTTGTAGATAATGTTTTCAAGCACCTCGGGTCTGAATATGAACCGAAGCTCATCGTAAAGCTCAGGGCTAAGCACAATTTTTAATTCTTTCTTACTGTTTTTTTCCATAATACAGTACCTTCCTGAATATTAAGTATAGGTATTTATATGTTTATTCCTAATAAATGGTAAAGAAATTCTTCACCATCATTATAAATGGTTTTTATCTCAATTTTAAGCTTTTTTGCAACGCTGTCAAGAGTCATGCTGTCAAGGAAAAGCAAACCTTCGCTTTCAAGCATGGTTCGGGGTAAATATAAGATACTTCCAAGTTCTTTATCTTTTAGTTGCGTGACAAGATCGTGACCTGTTATGAGTCCTGCAACAGTTATGTTTGTTCCAAAAAAGTTGTTGTCAATGTTATATACATTAATTTTAAGACCGTCAAATTTATTTTCGATTCTTTTGGTAAGCGAGCAAATAAATGGATATGCGGCATTTCCGGTAGCTATCGAAACACAACGGGGAAGAATAGGTTTTTCTTTTAGGTTTTCAAAAGCGTAGTCAAATTCGTCGAGCATTGAAGATATCATGCCAATGCCGTTTTCTATTTGAGAAAAGCCTTCGTAATAATCTGCGGAGGGAATATCAATGCCTGCTTTTAGATATAATTCATCTCCGCAGAAAAAAATAGAGCTACCGTATTCTTTTTTGCATAACTGAGCGAAGGATTGAACTGTTCGGACAATTTTTCTCGATTCTTCGGATGTAAATGGCTCAAGAGGGAAAAGTCCGTCTCTGTGTTTGGTAAGACCTGCAGGGACGACAGAAACACTGTTTACAGCAGGATAAAGAGTAGCAAGGTCATGCATGGTGTTAACAAGCTCGTCTCCGTCATTCAGTCCTTTGCAAAGAACTATCTGGCAATTCATAGTTATATTATTTTCTGCAAAGAGTTTCAGATATTCAAGGCTTTTTCCTGCAAAACGGTTGTTCATCATCTTACAACGAAGAATGGGGTTTGTAGTATGAACGGATATATTTACAGGACTCATATGCATTTTTATAATTCTGTCAACATCTGAATCTTTAAGTCCTGTAAGTGTAATATAATTTCCCATAAGAAAAGAAAGTCTTGCATCATCGTCTTTAAAATATAAAGTATCGCGCAGTCCCTTGGGAAGCTGATCTATAAAACAAAAAACACACTTATTTTTACATGATTTTTTGCTGTCCATAAGGTAGGTTTCAAATTCAAGACCAATATCGTCGTATTCATCTTTTTTTATTTCAGCAGAGTATTGCTTTCCGTCCCTCGATAAATCAAGGATGAGTTTTCTGTCCGCGAGATAAAAACGGTAGTCAAGGACATCATTTATTTCGTTGCCGTTAATGGAAATGAGGGTGTCTCCGGGGAGTATTCCGCATTTTGAGGCGTGCGACTTTGAAACAACATCATATATTTTAACCATTGTCCGTCAACCTCCATACAGTTTTAATAGTTAGTAAAACAACGCATACTATCCACAATTAAAATTATTATATCATATTTTTACAAAAAATGCAATATATAATAAAAATATGAAATATTTTACAAAAAAAGCCCTGTAAAAAACAAGGGCTTTTGAGCAGTTTTAATTATTCGGTTATATATATTTCTGATTCCCAAGGAGTGAGCTTTGTTCTGCCGTTTATGGAATGAACAGTGTTGTTCATATTTGTAAGAAGTCTCTTCCATTTAAGACCTTTAAGCTCTTCGGGTAATTCAAAGTCAGCTTCCTCGCTTGAATAGTTTACAATAACGAGCATGTTTTCATCATTTGTCTTACGGGTGTACATAATTATTTGCTCATTATCTTTAAGATAAAATTCAAGATCTCCTTCAGTTATAACAGAGTAGTCTTCACGTAGCTGAATAGCTTTTTTGTAGTAAGCAAATATAGAGTCGGGAGACTTAAGGTCGGCTTGAAGATTTATTTTTTTGTATCTTGGGTTAACTTTAATCCACGGTTTTCCTGTGGAAAAGCCTGCATTTTCACTGTCATTCCACTGGTAAGGAGTTCTTGCGTTATCACGGCTTCTGGGTGCTATATAATCCATTGCTTCTTCTTTTGTTGAGCCGTTTGCTATCATAGAGTGATAGTCGCCCACGGTGTAGCAACAGTTATAGTCGGTTATATCGTCATATCTAACATTTACCATACCGAACTCTTCACCTTGATATAAGAAAGGTGTACCCGGAGTGGTAAGTAAAAGAGTAGCGAGAGCTTTGGCAGATTCTTTATGATAATTCTTATCGTCTCCATAGCAGGAAACCTGTCTGGCGCTGTCGTGGTTAGACATATATTGAACAGCCCAACCGTTGTTTTCGAATACTTTTTTCCAATTTGTCTGAACTGTGCGGAAAGAATGGGGGGGGATGCTGCTACGCTTACGGCTTGCAAGCTCGAAATGGTAAACCATATCTATTTCTTCACGCTCTGCCGCAACATATTCAAGTGCATTTTTTGATGTAACTCCTGAGCCTTCACCAACGGTCATACATTCACGTGCGCCAAAAACTTCTCTGTTTAGCTCGTGTAATATCTCGTGAATACCTTCAATGTTGGTACACATAAAATCATCGAGAATAAATCCGTTTCTATCAAGTTTGGGATTAGGTTTGACTGTCGTATCAGGCAATCCTGCGGGTTTTTTCAATCTTGTGAAAATATCGAGACGAAAGCCATCAACCCCCATATCAAGCCACCAATGAAGCATATTGTAAATCTCGCGGCGCAGAGGCTCATATTCCCAGTTGAGATCGGGCATTTTCTTTGAATACTGGTGGAGATAGTATTCTCCTGTCAGTTCATCATATTCCCATGCTGAGCCGTTGCCTTCACGGAAACGATTGCCCCAGTTGTTTGGCTCAGAGCCGTCGGCTTTTGGGGGCTGCCATATGTAATAGTTACGATAAGGGTTATCTTTTGATTTTCTCGATTCCTGGAACCATCTGTGCTCATCTGAGCTGTGGTTGAGAACCATATCCATAATAACACGGATTCCCATACTATGAGCCATGTCAAGAAGTTTTTTAAAATCGTCTAGAGTGCCGTAGTCAGGTTCAATGTCCTGATAATCGGAAACATCATATCCATTGTCTATCTGAGGAGACTTATATATAGGAGTAAACCAGATGCAGTTTATACCCAATTCTTTCAAAATATGAAGTTTTGACATAACGCCCTTTAAGTCGCCTATGCCATCCCCGTTTGAGTCGCAGAAGCTTTTGCAGTATATTTCATATACAACTGCTTCCTTCCACCATTTGTTCTCCATAAAATACCTCCAAATTAATGAAAAAATTCTTGTTATCTAATATTATACTGCCTGATATATCCAAAGTCAATGCATCAGGTTAAACAAAAAGAGTGTTGCATATTTTAAGTTAATATAGCACTCTTTAAAAAATTATCTCAAATCAAGTTTATCAATGTATAAAAAATCAGAAGCTTTTTGAACGGAATTCATTTCTAAAGATTTTCTTGCTCCGCATTTTGTGCAAAAAACCTCGACCTTGCTATCGGCTAAACTGAAATCGTATTCACCGCCGTCAGTGCAGTTGCAAATAATGGAGTTTTCATCTTTCATTTCGCAAAGCATAAATCTAACTAAGTCAGCGACCTGAGCTTCGGAAATACTTCCTTCGGAATTAACTCCCATTCTGCCAATATCCTCCATTGTGTATTCGCCCATGATCTCAGCAAGCTCTCTGTTGGATTTTTCAATAGCTTCAAAAACTTTGTCCTTGTTTCCTACAAAGCATATATTTAAGCCTAATACTTTGCAGGATAGTTCAAGAAGTTCTCTGTCAAAGAATGTAGACGAATTTATATTAAATGTGTGTGGATTTTCGCAGGCAAGGCATGGAACGGTAAGTTTGATCTTATTGTCTTTTGTATATGAAATAATAAGCTCACTTTCACCGCAGCTGCACTTCAGCTTAATGAGGTCTCCGCTTAACGCAAATGTACCTATCATACTCATTACCGCTATTCCGCAGTGAGGACAACGATAACTGACTATTGATTCTTTGGGTTTCAGTACCATTATGTCAAATTCTCCTTTTGGGTAAAGTTAATTTCCTGTTGTTTCCGCGGGTTCTTCTTTTACCGTGTATTCCATACGTGCAATAAGTCCCTCGGTAGGTTTGTTTTCTTTAGGGATATAATTTTTCATATTAATAGGTTCATGATAGTAGGAGTAGTCATAAACCGTAATTTTTCCGTAAGGTTTTGATAAAAGCACGTCGTCTTTATAGTATACATTAAGGGTAAGAAGAACTTTTTCTTTCTCTTTTTGAATATTCTCTCTTTCTTCTTCGGTTGCATTGACAGAGGGATTATCAACAGTTAACGGAGTCATATCAATACCGTCAAAAATAAGTCTTCTATAATTGTACATACTTTTTTCACAAGAAATATATTCGTATTCGGTGTAGGTATTGCCGGCGTTATCGGTAAGCGTAAATACAAATTGTTCGCCTGATGGCTCGTTTGCAAGAGAATATTTTTCCATCAGTGATTTTATAGTACTGTCGTTGTAACGCAGGGTTATTTGAAACTGACCTGTTTTGGGCACATAATATACATAACTTGCGGCAAATTTTCCGTCTTTTGTAAGGTTATCTTTGTGCTTGTAGTAATATGCAACAAACTCTGAGGGGTTATCATTATAGATTTTAATAGTCTCTTCGTTCCATACAAAATTTTGCATAGATTTGGGGTCGCTGCTTACGAAGATACGCCAAAGCAATATTGCAAAGACACATAGCGCAAGAAGGCGCAGCGTATAAAGCAGAGTCTTTTTTATTATTTTTTCTACGGTAATTTTTTTGCCTCTCAAAGCATCATATTCATTTTCCTCATCGGGATCATTGTAGTCATCATAGTTTGCGTATTCGGACATATAATATACCTCGCTTAAATTACATTTATACATTTATATTCTACCATATAAAATGTTAATATTCAAGTATTTTTTACTGAACTACTTGAAAAGAAATATATAATATGTTAAAATAGGTAGGTAATATTTGTAATTTTAGTAAAAAAAGTGAGAAGGACATAAAAATATGGAAAACACACAGCCTAAAAGAGTATTTTCGGGTGTACAGCCCAGCGGTGTTCTAACAATAGGTAATTACCTTGGAGCTATAAAAAACTGGAAAATATTTGAAGCTGACGAATATGATTCAATATATTGTGTTGTGGATATGCACGCAATAACCGTCAGACAGGTTCCCGCAGATCTTCGCCGCAGAACATATGAGATACTCGCTTTATATATCGCATGCGGACTTGACCCTGAAAAAAATACAATGTTTGTACAGAGCCATGTTCCTGCGCACGCGGAATTGTCATGGATTTTAAACTGTTATACAATGTTCGGTGAGCTGTCAAGAATGACACAGTTTAAGGACAAGAGTCAAAAAAATGCATCAAATGTAAATGCAGGACTTTTTGATTATCCTGTGCTTATGGCATCAGACATTCTGCTTTATCAGACGGCTATCGTACCTGTAGGTGTTGACCAAAAACAGCATATCGAGCTTGCGCGTGATATTGCAATAAGATTTAATCAGGTATATGGAGATGTATTCACTGTTCCCGAAGGCTATATGGAAAAGAACGGCACAAAGATAATGTCGCTTCAAGATCCCAAGAAGAAAATGAGCAAATCTGATGAAAACGAAAACGCATCTGTAGGTATACTTGATCCTAAGGATGTAATAATGAGAAAGTTTAAACGCGCGGTAACAGACTCTGATACCGTTGTTAAATTTGCTGACGGCAAGGAGGGAATAAACAACCTTATGACTATCTACTCGTGCTTTATGGGTAAGACGATGGAAGAGATAGAAAAAGAATTTGATGGCAGAGGTTACGGTGATTTCAAACTTGCAGTAGGTGAAGTCGTGGCAGACGGACTTGAGCCTGTAAGAACACGTTTCAATGAGCTTATGGCAGATAAGGCATATCTTGAATCAATAATGAAAGAGGGCGCTGAAAAAGCAGGATATATGGCAAGCAAAACACTTTCAAAGGTTTACAAAAAAGTAGGCTTTATCCCAAAAATCAGATAAAATAAAAAATGCGGTGTATTTTAACATACACGGCATTTTTTTGTTACCTGTTTTGTCTGTATATTTCAAATGCAAGAACGGTTGAGGCTGATGCGGCAGAGAGTGCAGCAGGGAAATTATTTCCGTATTCAATACGTACAATATATTCAGCTTTTTGCAATATAGTGTTTGATATGCCGCGTTTTTCTCCGCCGATAATAAGCAACAGCGGTTTTTTCAGGTCTGCATCGTACATGGATACACTGTTTTCAATGTCGGCGCAAATTATTTTATAATTTTTATTTTTAAATACCGAAACAAAACTTTCGTCTTTTACAATAAACATTTTTAATATTTCTGATGCGCCTGCTGATGCACGGCATACAACCCCTGCCGCACCGAGCCAATTTCTTTCGGGAAGAATTATCCCCGATACACCCGATGCATACAAACTTCTTAGAGAATAACCGAAGTTATAGGGGTCTTCTATTCCGTCAAGCATAACGTAAAAACCGTTATTATCAATGCAGTTTTCATTTAATTCCGAATAAGTTCTGTCAGAGCACAAAAATGCAAGACCGCCGTGGCTGTTACCCAGAGTCAGATCATCAATTATGTTTTTTTGTACAAGCTCAAGTTCGTATCCGCATTCAAAGGATTTTGCTTTTATAAAAGAAAATTCGCGCGGTTTCTTTTTTGCTTTTTCGTTATCGTAAAATACTTTTAAAATTTTTCTGTCGCTTGTACCGTCAAGGATTGTCGAAAGAATGGCACGAAAAGATACAATTCCTTCAAAAATATTGCTGTTTTCAAATTTTTCGCGTTCTTTCATTATTTCAACTCCGTATTTTTTAATATTTTTTCAAAAACATATCCTTCACGAATACCGCAAGTACTTACCGTAATGTTTTCAACTCCGCATTCTTCAAAAATACCGATATATGCGGCAAGGCCGGGAATAACGGTGGTAATACGGTGGGGAACTTTTTCCTTTAAAAGACTTACGGTTTTACCGTCATATTTTTTTAGAATCTTATACATATATTTTAGTTTTTCAAAAGACATAACATATGGCTCTGCATCCTCAAAAAAATGAGAGTAAAGTGTATTGATTGCAAGTGCCGTGCCTCCCACTAAAACAGCGTTTTTGGTATTTAACGGGTAAACGGAACATGCTTTTAAAGCTGAAACAGCTGAACTTTTCATTTTATCAAATATGTTTTCGGGATTATCAAGATAGAGGGAGAGAGAGCCGAAATTCATACTGTCTGAAGCTGTGTTTTCCCCTTTCTCGCACAAAACAATTTCAGTGCTTCCGCCGCCCATATCAAGTAAAACACACTGTTCGGGAAAAGCATTCATTGTGTTTTTTACACCCGAAAAGCTGTAAAAGGCTTCGTCAATACCCGAAATAAGATCAATCTTTACTCCACAAACTTCAAAGACAGCTTTTGTAATATCATGAATATTGCTTGTTCTGCGTAAGGAAGCTGTTGCAAAACAGGTAAATAAATCTGCATTTTGTTGTTTTGAATGTTCTTTTAACTGGTCAATCGTTTGACAAAGCAACAAAATTCCATCAACTGAAAGAACACCGTTATTTATATAAGAAATAAGCTTGGTATTTTTTACTTCCGAATAAATTTCTTTCAGAGTACTGTCAGAATATTTAAAAATTTTCATTTTTATGGTGTTTGAGCCTATATCAACTACCGCTGTTTTCATATCAATACATCCTCAATTGGTTTTGTATAGACATTATAACACAACAGTTCGAAAAAATAAATATTTATTTAACAAAAAGGTCTCAGGTTGACAAAAAAGAATAATAAGTATAAAATATATTTGAAAATGATTTTTTAAATTTAGAGGAAATTATGAGTTATCTTGAAAATATAAATTGTCCGTCTGATTTGAAAAAATTAAATATTACAGAAACTGCCAAGCTGGCAAAGGAAATTAGAGAAATGATTTTAGATACTTTGTCGGTAAACGGCGGACATGTTGCATCAAACCTTGGTGTAGTTGAGCTGACTTTGGCACTTCACAGAGTATTTGATTTGCCGAAAGACAGTATTATTTTTGATGTAGGTCATCAATGCTACGTACATAAGCTTTTGACAGGAAGAAAAGACAAATTTTATACTATAAGAAAGTTTGGCGGTCTTTCGGGATTTACAAACAGGTTTGAAAGCGAGTATGATGTATTTGGCTCAGGTCACAGCGGAACATCTGTTTCGGCAGCGTTAGGTATAGCAGGCGCAAATAAGCTGAACGGTATTGATGCTTACTCTGTTGCCGTTGTAGGAGACGGTTCTTTTACAAATGGTATGATCTATGAGGCGTTGAATAACTGCTCGAGCGAAACGCCGAATGTTATTATAGTTTTGAACGACAATGAAATGTCTATATCCAAAAATGTAGGAGCCATGTCAAGCTACCTGTCCGAGTTTAGTAATTCAAGAAGCTATATCAGATTTAAAAATAAGGTTTATGGCTTTTGCCTGAAAACCAAAGGCTTTGGATCTGTATTATTGTCAGTGGGCAGACTGTTTAAAAATATAATCAAAAAAGTGTTCTTGACAAAAAATTATTTTGAGTGTCTCGGACTTAAATATTTCGGACCTATCGATGGTCATGACCAGGAGCTGTTGGAACTTGTATTTGAGCAGGCAAAGCGCCAAAAAAGACCCTGTATAGTACACGTTGTAACTACAAAGGGCAAGGGCTATAAACATGCAGAGGAAAGAGCGGATGTATTTCATTCTGTCGGCAGTTTTGATAAGGAAAGCGGAATGACACCCAGTCCCAAGTATGATTTTTCAGCTGCTTTCGGTGAGGCTTTGAGTGAGCTGGCAGATAAAGATGAAAACATCGTTGCTGTAACTGCCGCTATGGAACACGGAACAGGACTTTCACGGTTTGCCGAAAAGCATAAAGATAGATTCTTTGACGTGGGAATTGCTGAGGAACATGCGCTGACTTTTTGCGCAGGACTTTCTGCGGCAGGAAAAAGACCGGTATTTGCGGTATATTCAAGCTTTTTACAGCGTTGTTATGACCAACTTATACATGATGTTGCCATACAAAAACTGCCTGTTGTTATCGCTGTTGACAGAGCGGGGCTTGTACCCGGAGACGGTATAACTCACCAAGGAATATATGATAGTTCTTTTTTGCTTGGAATTCAGAATTTTGAAGTGTTTATGCCAGAAAATTATGAAGATCTTAAAGAAGCGCTAACCGAAGCATTAAAAAGCAATAACCCATGCGCTATAAGATACCCAAAGGGAACAGAAAAAGTTTACGATAAGTCCGGCTTTGAGAGAATAGGCGATATATCATTTGCGGATATTGGCAACGGTGAAAAAACAGTTTCAGTTATAACCTACGGAAGAGTAACATATAACGCACACCTTGCCGCAACCTTCCTTGGAAAAGACTATAAAACAAGACTTATAAAGCTTCATAAAATAAAGCCGTTACCATATGAAGTTGTTTTTGACAAATGCAGAGATTTTGAGAAAATACTTGTTATCGAAGAGGGCATACAAAGCGGCGGCGTAGGCGAGGCTATATCCTCTTATTTTGGACAATATAATAAAAAAGTTGATATTCATGCTGTTGATACAAGCAAAGCTTTTTCGGGTAATATAGAAGAGTTGTTTGACGGGTTTGGTTTCAGTGAAGAAAAAATAACAGAAAAAATAAAAAATATATAAACATAAAATAACACCCCTGTGCGTAAGAATGTACAGGGGTGTTTTTATGCTTTTTCAATCTATGATGAATTTTATATATTTGTTTTTAAGGGTATCGGGAGGACAGAATTTTCCGCCTCCTCTTCCACCGGATGAGGAAAAGATGTATTTTGAAAGGGCGAGAGAGGGGGATGCTTTAGCAAGAGAAAAGTTGATTGAGCACAATCTGCGTCTTGTTGCGCATATTGTAAAGAAATATTATACAGCAAATAAAAATCAGGAGGACCTTATATCTGTCGGAACGATAGGACTTATAAAGGCTATTGATTCGTATGATATAAAAAACGGAACAAAATTTGCGACATATGCGGGAAAATGTCTGCAAAACGAAATACTTATGTATTTTCGTTCACAAAAAAAGACAGCAAATGAGGTATCCATAAATGAAACTATTGATATAGACAAGGATGGAAATCCTCTTACATATATGGACATAATTGCTTGCGAAGATACCATTGCAGATGATCTTGATATAAAAACCAAGAGCGCAAAAGCATTGAAAATAATTAATCAGGAGTTAAACGAGAGAGAAAAAGAGATAATAGTTATGAGATACGGTATAGGAAGAGAAAAGGCGATAACCCAAAGAGAGATAGCAAATAAGCTTGGAATATCCCGTTCATATGTAAGCCGTATTGAAAAAGGCGCTTTGGAGAAAATAAACGAACTTTTGTCTCGTCCGGGTTTTACCATGTTTTAGTAATAAAACATGGTAAAAGCGCATAATATTTAGCAAAAAACAAAAAGATAGAGAGGTCGGAATTATGAACAGAGGAAATCCAAGTCTTGAAAATATGAAAACGTCTCTGAAAGACGAGTTCTGCGTGTGGAGCGATGCGGGTAAAGCATCGGATGAATATGAAATAAGCGAGGAATACATACTCCCTGATTACCTACCCGATATAAGAAAGTTATTGCTTATTAAGGCCAAGATTGAAGAAAATGATGCGTTTATCGAAGAGGGTAAGGCGGAATACGGGGGCGATGTTGTATTCAATGTTGTATATCTCGGGGACACAGGTCAGGTCAAGTGTGTAACGCAGAGCTATCCGTATACAAATATAATCAGTCTTGAAAGTATATATGATGACAGTATTATCAACTCAAGAACAACGGTAAGGAACCGTTCGGTAAGAGCTGTAAGTCCCAGGAAGCTTCTTCTTAAAGCAAAAGCTGTAACAGATATTACCGTGCGCAACAAGCTTTGTGTATCTCCAAGGCTTACAGGCAGTACAGGAGTTGAGGATGAATTTACACTTGAAAGAAAGACTGATCTAATTGATAGTGTAAATTTTATTCAGTTCAATGAAAGCGATATACGAGTAAGTGAGGATGTAGAATACAAGGGTAAGAATCCTATATCCGAGTTAATTTATTATGATGCAGATGTATTTACGACTGACTGTAAGTACAATGACGGAAGGATGTATTTAAAGGGCAATGCCAGAGTGTGCTGTCTTGTTGCGTGTAATGCGGGCGGAGAAGATACTGATTATGAGCTTATAGAAAAAAATATTCCCATAGAGCATACCTCTGAGGTAAGACTTCCAATTAACAACAGTGATTGTTTTGCAATACTTGAGCTTGGAGCTTTTGAGTGCGGTGTTGCGAATGACAGTTACGGAGAGAGCAGAGTTCTTGAAATAGATTTTGCTTGCAGAGCAAATATAACTGCGGTGGCAAATGAAAAAACAATGTTTACAGATGATGTTTTTTCAACAGCTTATAAATATGCAAATACCTATAAGAAGGTTGATACCGAAAAACTCATAAAGTGCGCATGCGCAAATTTCTCTGCAGACGGAAACAGTGAAATACCTAAAGCCGAAGGAACTGATTTTGACAGGGTAGTAATGTCGTTGGCTGAAGCTGATATGGCTTTGAGTGAGATAACAAACGGGAAAATGGTATTTAGCGGTGATTGTAATGTAAAGGCTGTTGTTTTGGATAAAAATAACGGATATATCACATCTGATTTTTCTTTCCCGATAAGGTTTGAGATGTCATGTGATAATATAGAAAAATACAGATATATGTGCCGTTGTAATGTGCTGGATTCAAGGGTTACTTTGGATGGCTCAAAGATTAATGCAAATGTTGAGATAGGATTAAATTTTGCAATGTTTGAAGAAGTATCTGCAAATACTGTTTCGCAGATATCCATAGATAAATCGAGTCCTTTAAATACTGAGAAAGAAAAAGTAATGATACTTTACTATCCTGAAGGCAATGAAGATTTGTGGAGTGTTGCAAAAAAGTACGGCGTATCAAGAGGTGCCCTTGAAGACGCAAACAACAAGTCTTTATCTGAAGGACTGCCAAGGGTAATAGTTATTCCTACACAAGTAAAATAAAGTCAAAGCATGGACAGATATTTTTTCTGTCCATGCTTTAATGTTATCAAAATATTATATTAAAAAACAGCCGCCGTCAAATAACCGCAGGCGGCTGAATATTATTTGGGTTTTATCCTCTGTCTTTGAAGATGGGAGCTTCTTTTGGCGTTGTATCTTCGATCTCGTAAGGTTCTATCATAATACTGTAGATTTTGGGCCATGCAGTATATATAGCTATAAATTGACCAATTGCGATCGTTATTATAAAGGGAAGGATTGCTCCCAAAGGAGGAAATGCCATAAGCAGACCGTAGCTGAATAATACGAGAACGATTATACCCAGAGATCCCAAAAAGTTTCTTTTAAATCCTACGAGAGAGAATATAAAAGCATTCTTTATCAGTTTGTACAGACTTAGATCAAAAGTTATCATCATAATGTAGATATAAAATCTCATAACGAAATATATAATGCCGATTGCTGTGGCAAGGTAGAACATTACGCTTGTAAGATATGTTGATGCATTTGCGGCAAAGAATATAATATCATAGAATATAAGAAAACAGACGGCAATGTCAATTATTCCAAAAATAAGACCCTGTTTAATATTTTTCTTAATAGCGTGCCAAAAATCCTGCATAAAGAATATAGGCTCACCTTTAACAATATTTCTTACAATATATGTTGTTCCAACAACTGAAAGACCGAAAGTAAGAAGAACAAACAGTCCTAAACCGTATAGAATATATGTTGCCGTTGTGGGAACGGATATTTCAACCTGAAGTCCGTGGACACCGTTTAATGCGCTTATCAATGGCGAGGTATCACCGCTTATCTTCATTGCGCCGTACATAGGACCAAACAGTGATGAAACAGGTGAATATGAAGTTGTATTCAAATTACCGCTTGCTGCAAACAAAACGAAAAATATTGGGAAGTTGGAAAAAACGAGAACCATATTAACTGACATAAGTCTGCTCAAGTTTCTCCATAGGAGCTTAAAGAAAAACTTAAAGTTTCTCGGCTCATTAACATCCTTTGGAACCCCCTTTCCGTCAAGTGAATATCTGAAAAGGGTAAATCTTTTTTTTCTTTTTTCTGACAATTTTTACATTCCTTTCAATAAATCATAAAATTTAAATTTCCGTGTTTAAAAAGAACTAATATAAAAACAGCGCCGCATACTGAGAAGAAATTAATCAAAAATAAATATGTATCTTTTCTTTTTATAAGAGATTTAAATCTAAGCGGATATACAAGTTTTTTTGAATATATCAGCGAATATGAGCAGAAAAGACACAGTATACAAAGAACAGCAACGGCAAGAAGTACAGATATTAGACATCCCACCACTTCATATTTTGCGTTTATATTGCCATACTTAACTGTCCGTATAAGACAGGCAGAGCATGTACCGGTCAAAAAACCTTTGTATGAGACGAGACATGTAAATATTAAGTGTCTGTGAAGTGTAAATGTTGCAATTAGCGCAAAGAAGAAGTATTTCGTTTCACCTAAAAAAGATGAGACGATTGCCGAAAGAGAGAAATAGCTGCAATTCAAAATATTATTAATAATGCTGTTTTGAAGGCCTTGGTACAAAAATGAACCGGAGGGAAGAGCATAACATACTGTAAGCCCTATAGAAAAAAATACTGCTGAACAAATAATATAAATAAAGGAGAAATGAAGTTTGTTTTGTGTTTGCAAATATACCACCACCGATATAATATATGACGGTGGAGACAGTAAAATTACATACCTCGGGACAGTTCTTCAGCTCTTTCTGAGCATTTTATCATGGCTTCTTTTATTATTTCCTGAAAGCCGTTTTCAATAAATACATTCAATGCTTGTTCGGTTGTGCCCTTGGGAGATTTGACCATTGATATAAGTTCGTCCGGTGTTTTTCCTGTTTTAAGTAATAGTTCTGTTGAGCCTGTAACCATTTTGCAGATAATCTCAAGTAAATCTTTGTTATCAAAGCCCATTTCCAAAGCTGTATCGTAAATACTTTTAATAAAAAGAAATACGAATGCAGGTGAGCTTGATGTAACTGAAATAATATTGTTCATTTTTTCTTCTGGAAGTGTAAATGATGTGCCTGATGCCGCAAATATGGCGCAAATGTTTTTAAATATTTTTTCGTTTACGTATTTGTTTTTGGAAAGAGCCGTAACGCCCTTGCCAACAAGAAGGGGGGTGTTAGGCATAGTGCGAATGACTGCAACAGACTGACCGAGCTTTTCACATACAAAGTTTGTTGTGATACCTGCAGCAATTGAAATAAACGTTTTATTTTCAAGAGAAACGCCCGAGTTTTTAATTTCAGTAAGAAGCTCGGTAAAGTTCTGAGGTTTAACCGCCAAAAAGATATAGTCTGCTTCCTCAACTGCCTTCGGTGCGCTTTCGGCCAATATAAAAGACTCATTTTTATATAAATCGTATTTTGAAGTATCTTTGTCAAAAAGCACTATATTTTCAGGTGAATAGTTACCTTGCATACTTCTGATTATAGCACCTGCCATATTGCCGGTTCCTAAAAAAGCAAATTTTCCTTTAAGCATAATATCACTCCAATTATAAATAATTATTTTGAATTATATCATAAATAATTATAAATATCAATGTCATAAAAGTAAATTATTGTAAATATCTTGAAATGTGTTAAAAATGGTATTATAATATTTTTATTGATATCCTCGGAGGAAGAGTAATGCATAAAGAAACTGTATACAAAAAATTTAAAAAAATACCAACTATAGAAACGGACAGACTTCTTTTACGTAAAATGAAAGTATCGGACTATGCGGATATGTATGAGTATGCTTGTTGCGACAGTGTAACTAAGTATCTTCTCTGGCGCTCTCATCCCGATGAGCAGTATACGCGTGATTATTTAAGCTATGTACAAAGTCAGTACAGGGCAGGGGAGTTTTATGACTGGGCTGTTATAATTAAAGAAACGAGTAAAATGATAGGAACTTGTGGTTTTGCAAAGCTTGATTTTGAAAATAATTCAGCCGAAATAGGATATGTTATTAATCCGGATTTTTGGAGGCGTGGTTTTGCAACCGAGGCGGTTAAAAGAGTAATAGATTTTGGTTTTTATGATTTGAATCTTCATAGGATAGAGGCAAGGTATATAGTAGGCAATGAAGTCAGCCGCAGAGTAATGGAAAAATGCGGTATGAAGTTTGAGGGAATACACAGATCGTCTCTTTTTGTAAAAGATGAATATGTAAGTGTTGGCTACTGTGCTATCATGGGGGATGAATATATAGCTCTGAGGTATATGTAATTATATAATTTTGCAGCTTTTACTGTAAAAGCTTTGAAACAAGGATCAATAAAAATCCCTGTAATCAATAATATTTTTGATTAAAAATAAGACAGATTTTAGAAAAAAGGGCTAAGTTGCCTCTTTTTATGTGTGTAAAAATTATAAATAATTTATATATTATTTTTGGAAATGCTTGACATATTAAAATTAAAGTGTTAAAATGAATAAGTATGGTGTTTGTGAATATAGAGTTTGTTCATTTTTAATTCTTAATTCAAATATGCAGGTATGGTGGAATTGGCAGACACGATAGATTCAGGTTCTATTGTTCGCAAGGACATGCAGGTTCAAGTCCTGTTACCTGCACCAAAGCATTCAAACCCGAACCTTTTACCGATTGGTGAAACGTTCGGGTTTGTTGTTTTTTTTGTAAAAATATGTTGAAATATACATATTTTTTAGGTATAATATAATTAAGCGAATACAAAGAGGTGAGCCGCCGAGTGTCAAAAATTAAAAACCGTGATAAAGATAATCAAAATCAAGAGAATATTAGCCATCAATCAAAGATAGATGTTACAATAAATAGAAAAAGTTCTACAACAGATATAATTCTTTATACTATTCTTATTATTTCCGTAATAACATTAGTCATATTGGCATGCTGTGCAGTAAGCAAATTAGATAAGTATAATGGCTTGTATGTTTTTTTGAATTCTGACAGCAATTTAGAAACTGCGGCTGAAACAATAAAGCTGTCTGAGACTACTCCTGAAACGCTATCGCAAGAGATTTTGAATATCGGTTTTGAAACATCTGAGTTTATTTCCCAGGAAACCAATTCGACTGCAAATAATGAAATTGGTAACGATGATCCTCCTAAAAATTTTTGCCTTGGTGTTAAAAATATTCTTCAAAAGCCAAAGCTTCCAAACGGATGTGAGGTAGTTTCTCTAGCAATAGTTCTTAACTATTTCGGTTATAATATTGATCCTGTTACCCTATATTATGATCATATGCCTAATTCAAATTATTGGAGCGGTAATCCATGGACTACTTATGTAGGCGAAGCAACAGGTTTAGGGCTTGGTTGCTATGCGCCATGTGTTAAGATAACGGGAGACGACTACCTTAAAAGTGTAGAGGCTGAACATTATGTACGGGATGTAAGCAATAAAAATTTTGAAGAATATGAGCAGTTTTTGTTGGAAGGCAAACCGGTTATAATGTGGGGATTTCTTAATATGAGATGGAATCCTCATGTTGCGTGGGGATCTTGGATTGATGGCAAAAAAATTATTTGGTATTCATATTCTCATTGCCTTGTGCTTATAGGGTATACTGAAGATGAATATATTTTTTGTGACCCTCTTGAAGGTGTTGTGCATTATAACAAAAATGATGTTCTTGATTGTTTTACTACCAATTTCAAGCAAGCTTGTATTTTAGAAGATATTGACCTATGCTATGAGCTTGAAAATACAGTGAGTTAATATAATAAATAACAGAAAATCCCTCGCACAGATGTAAAAAAACATTGGCGAGGGATTGATTAATTATATACAGTTATGCGTTGAATTTATAGTCTCTTACAAGGTTGATTTCTTTGCCGTCATTGCCCGAGGTACATACATAAATATTGAGAGTATATTGAGTACCTTCTTTAAAGTTAAAGCAACTAAAATCGAGGTTTGCAAGATCATATTTCATTGCATGATAGTTTCTTGTTCGTTTGACCAAATCTGCAAGTCTGATTATATCCTTAATATTGTGTACAACAAATCCGTCTGTAATTTCACCTCTTACATAGATAATTTGTCTGTTAGAGGTAATCATGCCTGAGATTTTTTTATCTTTAAGAATGGTATCAACTACAGCGTCGGTTAAAACAGTGTTTTCTGCTTCATTCTTACCTTCTACAAGCTCGGGAATGGTTATGGGAAGGTCACCAATTTCATAAAGTTCTCTAAATGTACGTTCGTGTTCTTGCAAAGAGCCTTTTATGTTTTCTTTAATATAACGGCCAAAACTACCACCTGCTTGGTCAAGGAGCTTTACATAGCTCTTGTCGAGGTTGATTACCATTTCGCCGTTTTCGTCGAGGACTTTTTGGCCGTTATATTCGGTCATGTATTCAACGTACGGCAATCCAATAACGAGACGGATATGACGTGCGTTTCCTTTACTTGATTTTACGTGAGTAACAGCGTCTCCGGGGAGGAGCTTGGCGTAAGCTTTTGCCATGATCTGCTCACCGTTTTCTTCGCATATAAAGTCTGTGTTGCAGTCATGTTTTTCATTGCAAGCATATTCACCTACGCGAACAACGCAACTATTCTTATAAGGAATGGTATTATGACAGAACTGGAGCTGCTGGATTTTTTCGCTGTTATTAATAACTGTGTTCCAAGCTAAAAGAACAGAACCAATACAGTCGTTTCCGGGGAAAGTAAATGCGTTATCAATTGCCTCGTTAAGTATCTCTCCACCGATTTCTCTAAGAGCAGTAACAGATGTAATTTTATCTAACTGTTCCTGTGTGCCTGTAAAAGGCTTGTATGCGCCGATACGCTTTTCGTTGAATGTTTCTTCATTGCACATGTTTCCGTTAATGTAGGGAGGTCCATAGTATGTGGTGCCTGCGCGGAAAACACCGAGCATTGTTGTGCAACCGTTTTTTCCGGGATTGCAAACAACAAAATCCTTCTCTGGAGTCCATTCAAGAGATGCCATCTTTTTCATGTAGTCAACTACTTTTTGACGCAACGGATTGATGTTCATAATTTCAAGTCTCCTTGTGTTTTTTGTTAAACGCTTTTTATATGATTGAGAAAGCGCTTAAGAAATTTAATTATTATATGCTTCATTATAGCCTTAAATACATTATTTTTCAATACACTATATTAATCTATGTTAAATGAATTTGCACAAAATTAATTATATTAATAATAGCAATTTTAAAATAAAAAATAACAAATTTATTTATTACCAGTTTATTTATAGAAGATTGTGAATATGCTTGAATTTGTATATCCTTGTCTTATTGGTACGACATTATTGTTTAAATACTACATTATTGCGATATTAAACTACATTATCAATTTTAAGTTATACAACCATTTTTCATTGACAAAATCTTTATTGGCAGGTATAATTGTAATATAAAATAAAAGGAGAATTACTATGAAAAAAATAATAATGTTTTTCATATTTGTTTTAATAGTAGCTTGTGTCTTGGGAGGTATTCCTGTAGGAGCTTTATCAGATATAAGCGGCTTGTCCTCGAAAGATACATTGAAGATTCTTGCAATTGGAAACAGTTTCAGCGAGGATGCAACAGAATATATTCCGGTTATCGCAAGGGACTGCGGGGTTAAAAATATTATTGTTGGTAATATGTATATTGGCGGGTGTACTATCGAAACACATGCCAAGAATGCGCGTGAGAACAAAGGTGCATACAAATATTACAAGAATACGAGCTTTTCTCTTATGAGCAATTGTCCCACAAAATCAAATATTTCGCTTGAATCAGCTTTAAAAGATGAAGCTTGGGATGTCATTACACTTCAGCAGGCAAGCGGTAAAAGCGGACTTGACACTTCATACAACAATGACCTTGACTATCTTGTTGGCTATATAAAAGAGTTGTGTCCCGACGCGAAATTGGGATGGCATATGACTTGGGCATACCAGAAGGATTACAGCTCTTGGTCTTTTTCGAATAATTACAATAGTGATCAGATAAAAATGTATAATATGATTGTAGAAGCTGTAAAGAACAAAATAGTTGTAAATAATAAGTTTGATTTTATAATACCTGCAGGCACTGCTATCCAGAATGCAAGAACAGGCTATCTTGGAGATACCTTGACCAGAGACGGAATGCATTTAAGTCTTGATATGGGAAGATATATTGCAGGGGTTACATGGATGAAAAGTTTAGGATTTTCTCTTGATGGATTGAAATCAATGCCCAGCCGTGTCCGTCCAAAAGTATTACCTTTTGTAAAAGAATGTGTTGAAAATGCAGTTGAGAACCCTTTTGAAATAACAAATTCAATATACACATATGAACCGGGAACGACGCCTCCTGCAACTGAGGCAGTAACCGAAAAAAATACAGAACCCGCAACCGAGGCGCAGACAACGGCGGTTGAAACGAAAGCTGAAACCGTTGAAAGCAGTACTTCCGAAACTTCGGAACCAGATACACTGATGCCCGGAAAGGATTATACCGGTGTGATAATAGTTGCTGTTTGCGCGGCACTGGCGGCTGTCGTAATTGTTGTTGTGGTATTGATCGTAAAGAAAAAGAAAAAATAAAATATATGTATTTTAAAAACGCAAAAAATAAAAGTGCTCTAATAAATATAAATCAGATGCAGATGTCTGACACGCTTGCTTTAAAAAATGCATTGACAGAGCTGAATGCAATCATAAGCGAGTACGGTCTTGTTCTGACAGTAAAACAGGTAAACAGGCTTTCCGATGCTGTTCAAAAGGCTTTGCGTGAAAGCGACAGAATAGAAATAGGAGCAGGTATAATGCCTGTCCTGGCTGCCGAGTTTTGCACATCGATATTCGTTAATAAGGAAAACTATGCGGCTCTTCTGGAAGAGCTGGTATACATTTTCTTTCAGGTAAAAACTGCCGTTTGCGACAGGATAACAGACAAAGATTTAGTAAGACTTCTCAAAGACTATTATGAAAATAAGGCATTCGGTTCTGTTGAAATTATTAGAGAAAGAGATATTGACTTGCTTGTGAAATATATAGAAATGGAAATGGGATTTGAAACGTCGACTGTGGGAGATGTTTACGAGTCTGACTGTTATACGGATGAAAGAGCTTAAAAACTATTACGGAAATGGATTAAACTACGAGAATATCAACTTTTCAGACTACTTCCGAACCTTGTCAAGCGAGGGAAGACGTCAGTCGCTTATTTCCGAAAAGAGATTTGTGGATATAAAAAATCAAATCGGAGAAATATTGTCTCAGCTTATTGCCGAATACAACGGGTATGAAAGCACTTCTATAATGAAGGATACTGCAAATGATATATTTGTATCTCTTTTGTATTGTCTTGATATGAAGCTCTTTACTTTTTCATCACACGAGGATGCATTAGAATATATCGTAGAAAACAATGTAAAGGATATATACAAAAAAGGGCAAAGTGTTATAAAACAGTGCGTGTTTGAATGTATAAGTCTGCTTGTTAAAGCAAAAAATAACAGAATAAACTATCCCGACAGAAGCTACAACTCAATATTTGACGGTGAAATACTGTCATATTTAAAAAAATATGACAGTAAATACTTTGCTCAAGGTACAAAAAGGGTGTTTTCCTATAATTCCGTAAATGGATGCGGAGGTTACAGAGGGGTTTTACACCTAAAAAAATATCTTGAAAATCTGATTTTTGAAAATAATTTTGTAAACAAATACGGCGAAGAACAAATACAAAATATTTGTTACGGTTATTGCGAAAAAAACTGCCTTGCATATAATGATATAGGAACTAACATTTATTCCGTAATACTTATGAATTCGGTGTTTGCCGAAATGTCAGGGAATAAGGGGGTAGAGGTGAAAAAATATGATGCATTAAGATTGTCAAAACTACTGAAAAAACTGCCCGAGCCTGAACAGCGTAAGCTAATAATAAATGCAGCCGAAAGTGTATCAAAAGATGCATACGTCCAAAAAAGCATGATAAAGCTTACAGGACACGCTGTCAGTGCGATAAACAATAATAATCTCAGTAAGATAATATACATTGGAGAATTGAAATGAAATACCCGGTTAAAGAAGCATTTGAAGCAAAGGAGATGTCATACTCTCCTTACTCAAGTTTTAAAGTAGGTGCAGCATTGCTTTGCGGCGACGGTAAGGTCTATAAGGGCTGTAACATAGAAAATGCATCATATCCCGTAACGTTATGTGCCGAGAGGGTGGCTATAGCTAATGCAGTATCAGACGGCAACAAGGATTTTAAAGCTATAGTTATAACAGGCGGGGAAGATTACTGCTTTCCCTGCGGAATGTGCAGGCAGGCACTTGCAGAGTTTGCCGACGGGGATTTCAAGGTCGTGCTTGCCAAAAATGAAAAAGAGACAAAAGTATACAAATTAAGTGAACTTTTACCTGAAAGCTTTGTTCTTGATAAATAAAAAAAGTGTGTACCTAAGAAAATGGTAAAATTCGCTTGACATACAGTTTCTTTTATGGTATTATTAAATAAATTTACGGGATATGTTTTGTATTATTTACCGTAACAGAGAGCGGTCTGTAAGCTGAAATGACCGTACGGACGAGATGCAAGGTACCACCCGTAAGTCAGTTTTATACAGATAGAATTATTGAGTGAAACATTTGGGTGGAACCGTGCGGATAATTGTATCCTCACCCCGAAAGCGTATTTGACACGCCTTCGGGGTTTTTAATTTATCTGTTTTATATATTTAGCAAAAAAATATATTCATGAAATGGAGAGAATAATTATGGAAAAGAAATTGAAAGTAGGCGTTGTGGGCGGAACAGGTATGGTAGGACAGCGTTTTGTAACCCTTCTTGATAACCATCCCTATTTTGAAGTTGTTGCGATCGCGGCAAGTGCTCGCTCTGCAGGAAAAACATATGAAGAGGCGGTAGGCGACCGCTGGAAGCTTCAGACTCCCATGCCTGAGTCTGTAAAGAAGATAATTGTTACAGATGCATCTGATATAAAGTCAAGCACGGAAAAAGTTGATTTTGTTTTCTGTGCGGTTGATATGAAGAAAGACGAAATAAGGGCGCTCGAGGAAGCATATGCAAAGGCTGAAATTCCCGTTGTTTCGAACAATTCTGCGCATCGTTGGACTCCCGATGTTCCAATGGTAGTGCCGGAGATCAATGATTCACATTTGGAGGTTGTTGAGGCTCAGAAGAAGCGTCTCGGTACGAAGAAAGGCTTTATTGCTGTTAAACCCAACTGTTCGATACAGAGCTATGTACCGTTGCTTACACCCTTGATGAAATATGAGCCTACCGATGTTGTTGTAACAACATATCAGGCTATTTCGGGCGCAGGTAAGACATTTAAGGAATGGCCTGAAATGATAGACAATGTTATTCCCTACATAGGCGGCGAGGAAGAGAAGAGTGAACAAGAACCTCTTCGTATTTGGGGTAAGGTTGAGAACGGAGAAATTGTTAAGGCTTCTGCTCCCCATATTACAACACAGTGCATTCGTGTACCCGTAACAGACGGACATTTAGCTGCAGTATTTGTATCCTTTAAGAATAAGCCTTCAAAGGAAGAAATTCTCAAGGCTTGGAAAGAGTACAAGGGCGTACCTCAGGAGCTCGACCTTCCTTCTGCACCCAAACAGTTTATCACCTACTTTGAAGAAGATAACCGTCCTCAGACGAATATTGACAGAAATATTGAAAAAGGAATGGGGATCACAGCGGGCAGACTTCGTGAAGACCACCTTTATGACTACAAATTTATCGGTCTTTCTCATAACACCCTCAGAGGTGCGGCAGGTGGTGCTGTTCTTATTGCAGAGCTTCTTGCAAGGAAAGGCTATCTTACGTCAAAAGACTAAATTAATATCATAAAACAAAAAATAAAGGGGCTTTATAATAAGCCTCTTTTGTGATTTTAGGAAAAACAATTAAATATTTATAAAAAAACATATTTTTTTCAAAAAACTATATATTTTTTATAAGATATATGGTATAATCTAACTGTAAAAGAAATTGTGTAATTTGCACACAATAACCCTTTTGCAAACTTTTCGCTTTGTGCGGAGTTAATATACAAAAAGGTGGTATGGAAATGAAGATTACAACAGTAGGAAGACAGATGGAAGTTCCTCGGGACCTTAAGGAATTGTTTGAAGGCAAACTTCAGAGATTTGACAAGTTCTTCAAAGATGAGGTTGAGGCGGTTATCACGCTTTCGAGAAAGAAAAATCTTGAATGTCTTGAACTGATGATAACAGCAAAAGGTACGCTTTTCAGAAGCGAGGAGGCAGACACAACTTTCCGTAACGCACTTGATAAAGCTGTTGATACCATTGAAAGACAGATCAGAAAAAACAAGACCAGACTTGAAAAAAGATTTAAAGAAAGTAATGTTGACCTTGGTGTGTTCTTTGCTGAAAATGAATACGAAAGCGAAGAGGAAACAGAATTTGAGATTAGAACAAAAACCTTTTCCTTTAAGCCTATGTCTGTAGAAGAAGCGATTTTACAGATGAATCTTCTTGAACATGAATTTTTTGTTTTTACCAATATGGAAAATGAAAAGGTAAACGTTGTATATAAAAGAAAGAACGGCGGATACGGACTTATCGTTCCCGGATAATAAATAATAAAATCTGCTCCCAAATTTATTAAGATTTGGGAGTTTTTTTGTTGAGAAAAAACAGTAGTAAAATTGGATAAATGAAAACATAGTTAAAAAAAGTAAGTGTTCTATTTCTATACTTAATATTTCTAAATAATTTTTTTGTTTGTATTATAAAACAAGAAAGAATAAAAAAATGCTTTAAATAATAAAAATATTATGTTATTCTAAGGACAAGATAATAACTAAATTTTTTATTGTTTTTCGGGGGAAAATATGAATACAAGAATTGAGAAAGACTCGATAGGCACTCTTGAAATACCTGTCGATGCATATTATGGTGTGCAGTCATACAGAGCATATCTTAATTTTGCCATAACAGGTCGTAGGATGAGTACGGATATGATTAATTCTTTGGCAGAGGTTAAGAAAGCGTCGGCAATTGCAAACCACATTGATGGAGGACTTACAGACGAAGTTTACAATGCCATAGTAGAAGCATGTGACTATATTATTGCAGGTAACCTTCACGATCAGTTTATCTGTGATTCAATTCAGGGGGGCGCGGGTACATCTGCAAATATGAATGCAAATGAAGTTATTGCAAACAAGGCTATTGAGCTTCTGGGGCATACAAAAGGTGACTACAGTTTTGTTCATCCAAATGACCATGTAAATATGTGCCAGTCTACCAATGATGTATATCCCACAGCAGGTAAGCTTACCGTCTTGAAGCTTATTGACAAGATGTTGCCAAAGCTTGAGCATCTTATCCGGTCATTAAATAAGAAAGCTGTTGAATTTGAAAATATAATCAAGATGGGCAGGACACAGCTTCAGGATGCAGTTCCTGTAAGTCTTGGCGGCTCCTTTAAAGCATTTGCAAGTGCGCTTGAAAGAGATGTTGAGAGAATTAAAAGAGTTTCATCAGAACTTAAGACCATTAATATGGCTGCAACAGCCGTTGGTTCATGCATTAATGCGACACAAGGGTACTATGATAATATTATGAAGTGTATGTGTGATGTAACTGGATATGAGCTTGTAAGGGCTGAAAACCTATTTGACGGAACACAGAATCTTGATGGGTTTGTATTTGTATCGGGCGCACTCAAGACATGCGCGGTAAATTTGTCTAAAATGTCAAATGATCTACGTCTTATGTCAAGCGGTCCGAAAGCAGGTCTCTCAGAAATCATACTTCCCCCAAAACAGAATGGCTCATCCATAATGCCCGGAAAAATTAATCCGGTAATTCCCGAAGTCGTATCACAAGTTGCATTTAATATTATAGGAAATGATATGACAATTACTATGGCAGCGGAAGCAGGTCAGCTCGAACTTAACGCATTTGAGCCTGTACTTTTCTATAATCTTTTTGAGTCTATAGAAACTCTCGGAAATGTTGCTATGACATTGGCTGATAACTGCATTGACGGTGTTGTGGCAAATGCTGAGATTTGCAGAAACTATGTTGACAGAAGTGCAGGAATAGTTACAGCGCTTTGTCCCGTGATCGGCTATGTTAAGTCAGCTGAAATTGCAAAAAAAGTTGTCTCATCCGGTAAAACAGCAAAAGAATATCTTCTTGAAGAGGGTATTCTAACAGAAAAAGAAATAGATGAAATTCTTGACCCCGTTAAGCTTGTTCATCCTATTAACAATTAATTAAATATATGAAATGATAAAAACCTCCCGGGAAACAAAATCTTCGGGAGAGTATTTTTTCATAATGCGGTTTTGTTTGTACATAGCGGTTATGAGCTCCTTCGGCTTCGAGGGCGCTGTCCTCTCCGCTCAGGATTACGAGCACACCTCCGTCATTTTGAGCGAGCCTATGCAAACTAATGTTTTTTCGCCAAACTTTACGGCGAGTCGAAAAATTCCATGAAGTTTTTGCATTATTAATCAAAAAATATTTTTTTGTAAAACCTCTTTTTCTTTGCCTGCGATATACTTCAAACCTATCATCATCCTTCATATCAAAAGCTAATCTTATGGCCAATAAATCGGGGGGGTTCTTCGTCTTTACCGAAAAATACACAGTGCGTATTGTACATAATAAAAAATAAAGCTTTGCCGTCTTCATCTATAAGAGTGAGACTCGAAAAACTGAGTGTAACATACAAAATATTATCCACATACATTACTTCGGTATCAACTTTATTTTTTTCTCCAAATCTTAAAGCGCTGAATGCAACTATCTCACCATTAGGATTTAAAGCGGATATAGAAGTAAGAATTTCCGCCTTACTCATCTTAAGTTTATTAATATAATTATATTCGTCAAGCATTTTAGAGGTAAATGATAAATTGTCTTTAAAATATTTATTATATAGTTTCGGTCTTTCTGCAAAGGATACATCAGTGAATATCTGAAAATTGTGTTTTAAAATAGTGTTTATTTTTTAAAATAATATATGATGGAAGTACTTACGAAAAATAGAATTAAAAATAACTGTAAGCACTTGACAAGTGAGAGGGTTTTTGGTATAATGTAAAGTGTTGAAAATAAACGCCGGAATGATGGAATTGGCAGACGTGCTGGACTCAAAATCCAGTGGTAGCGATACCGTGCGGGTTCGACCCCCGCTTCCGGCACCAGAAAACGACAAGTTTCTTTTGGAACTTGTCGTTTTCAACTATATTTTTTTAGTTAAATTTTCCAAAGCGAGAGCATTTTTAAAACAAGACAAAGGAGATTTTTTATGACCGAAAAAATAGTGAACGGAATAAAAATACATCACTATAGTTGCGTTGATTCAACCAATATAATTGCTCTTGAGGATAGGGGAGCTTTACACCTTACGACTGTAATAGCTGACAGACAGACGGGCGGAAAGGGAAGAATGGGACGGCATTTTTTTTCTTATGACGGCGGACTGTATATGTCTGTTGTTTTAAAAACCTCGAAAATAAAAGTACCGTATCACATTTGCACTCCTGTGGCGGCGCTTGCTGTTATGAAGACATTAGAAGAATACAGAATCCGTGATATTAAAATCAAATGGGTAAATGACTTGCTTGTTGACGGTCGCAAGGTTTGCGGAATACTTACGGAAAGCCGTTCGGCATTGGACGGTATAGACAGAATAGTTATAGGTATCGGCATAAATCTGACACTACCTCAAGGAGGTTTTCCCGAATATATAAAAGACAGGGCGGGCTGTGTCGGATATAAGGGCGATAAGGTAGCTCTTGCCGCCAAAATAGCCCGAAACATTGATAAATATATTAAAGGCGACAAATGTGAAATTGTACAGGAATACGAAAAAAATATGGCATGGATAGGCAACAAGGCAACTGTTACAGACTATTCCAACGATAACCAAAAAATAGAAGGAACTCTAATGGGGGTAAATCAAGATTGTTTTCTCAAAATAAGACTTACTGACGGAAACGAAAGGTTACTCTCCTCGGGCGAAATAATTTGAAACCAATAAACAAGATTAGCTAAATTTAGTCATTCTTCCTGCGGGCGAGGGAGTTGGCTCTGTATAAAGAAAATCAGGCATATTCTTCTTTTAAAATTAAGTTGAAGAATATGCCTGATTTTTAGCAGAGACGGAAGGAGAGAAAATGTTGGAAATGCTTTTATTTTTAACGCCTCTTCATTCTCACCTGCAGGAAGGAGCGATAAAAGGTTTCTGTGTATTTTTTATATAAAGATGTGTATCTTTTTCAGAGCATTTTGTGTCATTTTTTCTTAAAATAATATTTTTTAAAATTCTTATACTGTCCGAGGTAATAACGCTTGATCTTAACCCAGCGTTTTATGTTAAAATCTTCCTTGCAGTCAAGTGTTCGCATATATTTTTTCTGTTTGATAAGTGATTTAATTTCTGACTTCAATTGATCATCTTCGACATACTTAAATACAACACATTTAGGAACATTTGCCCAAAGTGAAGTGTTTTGGTTGAGCGTACAGGAATATTCTTTATTTTGTACTGCATCTTCAACAAGGGTTTTCATCATATTGTGTCCTGCGCATCTAACAAAGAAGGAACTTCTTCCGGGACGTGGGTTTATTTCCATCATATAGTATTTTTTTCGTTTGCTGTCATATTTCATATCAATATTTGAAAAACCGATATATCCTACTTTCTCAAGAAAATTCTTTATTTTTTCGTAAAGCTCCTTGTCTTCTCTTGAGATAATTGCTGCATAGTTACCGAGCGTCTTAGGATGGTATTCTTCAAGTACCGGTTGACCGAGGCACATGAGCCTTACCTTGCCTTTTGAGTCGGAATATGAGTTCATAACACGCATATCAGAGTCATCACCTTCAATGAATTCCTGGATAATAAGCTTGCCTTTATATCCCGATTTGTTCATGTTTTCCATAACCTTGATATATGTCTCTTTGTTATAGAAGAAAAATACTTTTTTCTTGCCTTCAAATTCGCAATGGAGATATTCATATGCATTGGAATTTTCGGGTTTTACGACAATAGGAAAATCAAATGGGAGCTTGTCTACAGCAGATATTCTGTCATTCGGCAGAGCAATATATGTCTTAGGATAATCCATGCCGTGCTTTTCGCAGAGAGCATAGAATTTATCTTTGGTGTCAAGTGTGTCTAAAAGCTCCGGGGAAATAAAGCTGTTTGCAATAAGTCCCTCGAATTTGTCATAATGCTTTGAGACAAGCGCGCTGTAATAGTCGGAGCAGGGTATAACAATGAGTTTTCCGTATTTTTCTTTATATTCTTTAAGGACAGCCAAAAGTGCTGCCGGAAAGACCTCGTCTTTGTCAAAGTTATCTATCTTTTTTATGTGAAAAAGATTGCTGTTGCTTGTTGGCGTAAGCTGTCTTGTACAACAAAGCAAAGGTTTTATATTGTAGGCTTCGTTAAAAAGTCTCGCTGTTCCGTATGCATTTTCATCACTGCCGAGAACTATCGGCAGAAAGTTTTGATTTGTCATTATGTCAGCCTCTTTTTTGTGTTTTATCTCAAAATGAAATACTGTTCGTACCACAGCAGGAATGAATAGACGGTGTAAATAACACGCGCGTTGTTTGCTTTTCCTTCAAGGTGTTCGTTTAGCATTTGGTTCAGAATATCTACATTAAAGAACTCTTTTGCATAATCTGTGTTAAACTGTTCTTTTACTCTGTTGCCGTATTTTGCATCTCTTATCCACACTCTGAAAGGAACCATAAAGCCTGCTTTTTTTCTGTTTGCCCATTCACTTGGAATGTGGGATAACGCTGCTTGTCTAAACGCCCTTTTTGTGTGTCTGCCTTTAGCTTTCTGTGGCGTTGTGAGAGACCTTGCAACTCTCCATACCTCTCTGTCAAGATACGGAACACGAGCTTCAAGAGAGTGGGCCATAGTCATTTTGTCTGCCTTAAGAAGAATATCGTAGGGGAGCCAGAGGTTCATATCAAGATACATCTTTTTTGTAAGGTCGTCGCATTTCCTTACCTTTTCGTAGTATGGAGCTGTTATGTCTTTATATGAAAGCTTGCTTCTGTATTTCTCATTTGTTATTATGTCTGCTTTTTCGTCATTCATGATAAATGCCTGTCCGATATAGTTATCTTCAACTCTTTGGGCATTTGTTTTAAAGAATGTTCTAATATGTCTCTGAGGGAAAGCTCCGAAGGCTTTTGCCAAAACTTTTCGGAAAGAAATGGGGAGCTTTTGATAAATTTTTGAAGGTGTGCTCTGAATGTACCAGTAATATCCGCCGAACAGCTCATCTGCGCCCTCGCCCGAAAGAACTACCTTAACGTCTTCAGCCGCAAGCGAAGATAGATAATAAAGGGGAACAGCCGATAGGTTTGCGTGAGGCTCGTCGGAATGATACTGAACAGACGGCAGAGCATCAAAAAATTCATCGGGAGTAATTTCTTTTATCCTGTTTGGTATTTTCAATATGTTGCAAAGATCTTTTGCAAGATTTGTTTCATCAAAGCCTTCGATTTGAAATCCTACGGAATAGGTTTTCATAGGCTTTATTCTGCCTTTGCGTACAGTAGAGGCAACATAGCTTGAGTCAACTCCGCCCGAAAGAAATGAGCCTACTTCAACGTCAGCTATCTGGTGGTATTCGACCGAAGAAAGCACCGTTTCGTCAATGAGCTTAACCGCATTGTCAAATGTGCGTTTTTGGGGAGAAAATACAGGTTCAAAGTATTTCTTTTCGGTAAACTTTCCGTTCTTGTATGTAAAATAGCAACCGGGAGTAAGCTTAAAAACATTTTTAAACATACATTCCTTGGTGGGAGAATACTGAAATTCAAGATACATCTTCAGAGCATTAGGATTTACCTCTTTTTTAAAGTCTGGATGGGGGAGAAATGATTTTATTTCAGAGCCGAAAAGAAGAGTGCCGTTGAATTGACCATAGTAAAAGGGCTTTATACCGAAATAGTCTCTCGCACCGTAAAGTGTGTGTTCCTGTTTATCATAGATAACAAATGCAAACATACCTCGGAGCATTTCTGCTGTTTTTTCTTTGTACACCGTATATGTGTTAAGAATTACTTCGGTATCTGAATTGGTAGAAAATATACAGCCGTTTTCAGTCTTTAGTTTTTCGCGTACCTCTCTGTAATTGTATATTTCTCCGTTAAAAACGATAACATATCTGCCATCCTGTGAATGTATAGGCTGGTCTCCGCCTTCAAGATCGATAATGCTGAGTCGGCGAAAGCCGAGCGCAACATACTCGTCAACAAAGCTTCCTTCGCTGTCAGGGCCTCGATGAATAATGGTATCGCTCATTTTTTTGATAAGCTCATTCCTGTTTATTAGAAATGTACTGTTTGAGAAAAATCCGGTAAAACCGCACATATTATATGGGTCCTTTCAAGTTTGATCTATTAGTAAAAAATAGGTTTAGTTTGCGCGGACAAGGGAGGTGTCATATTCTTTAAGTAATTCGACAGCATGCTGGGCATCTGTGGGGCATTCCTCATAAACAAGTCCTCTTTTCAGTCTTGTTTCTTCACCTTTGCCTGTAAACAAAATAACTTTTTTATCAGCTTTAAAGCAAAAAACCGCATCGCGTAATGCCTGACCTCTGTCCTCAATTTTAGTATATGGACAACTTTTTATATTAGCCGCAATATCAGATGCTATTGAGTCAAACGGTTCTTCGCCCGAATCCTCTTCGGTTATTACTATATAGTCGGAATTTATATCAGCTTCTTCTGCAAGGTCTTTTCTTCGCAGATGCGCTTTACAGCCGGGACAGCCGAATACCGAAATAACGCTGTAACCGGGATATTCGATACCTACCGTGTTGTATAACGCCTTGAAACTCATTTTGTTGTGCGCATAGTCAACAATGATGGCAATTTTTTTATCCGAACTCTTATATACCTGCATTCTTCCGCTTACTCTTGCATTTAAAAGACCTTCGGAAATGAAAGGTTCGGGAATACCCAATATATAGCATACAGCAATAGCAGCCAATGCATTTGAAACATTGAAAATACCGGGCATTGTTATGCACATTTCTTTTTCGAATTCGGGAGTTTTTACCTCAAAATAAAAGGCATCGCCCCTCTTTTCAATTGACTTGCAGTAAACGGTATCTGTTTTATGTGAACCGTAAGTTACAGTTTTACATTTGCTTTCGGCTGTTTTCAATATTCTGTCGGAAAAATCGGAGTCAGAGTTTATTACAGCAGTTTTACAACTATCAAATATCTTCAGCTTTGATGAAAAATAGTCTTCAAAATCGGCGTGCTCAACGGGACTTATATGGTCAGTACCTATATTCGTAAATACGGCAACATCGAAATTAACTCCCGACACTCTGTCATATTTCAATGCCTGACTGGAAATCTCGCTTACAAGATGGGAAATTCCGCTTTTGTGCGCGTTATTAAAATGACGGTAGAATTCCACAGCTTCTGGCGTAGTGATGTGCGATTCAAAGTTGTTAACTCCGTCATAGGTATCAATGGATGAAATTACTGCGCAACGAGGCTTGTGTATCGATTTTAAATAGCTGTCAAGAATAGCTCTTAAATAATATGTTGTCGTACTTTTTCCTTTTGTTCCCGTAATTCCAACGGATATGAGCTTGGCGGGAGCATTCTCAAAAAATAGAACTGCTAAAACAGGCATTGCTTTTCTTATATCTGAAACAAGAATTTCGTTTTGTCTGTCGTAATTTTTTTCGGACACATAACACAAAGCGCCGTTATTTAGTGCATAGTCAAGATACGCATCCTTGAAATGCGCTCCTTTGCAGATAAATAAAGCATCAGCGGTGAGTTCTCGGGTATCATATGTAAGACATCCTATTTCTTTTGATAAAACAGCTTGCGAAATTTTGTGGGAAACAAGCAGACCGTTGTTTTCAAGGGCATTTATATAGTCGTAAACCTTAAGCTTTTTCATTAGTTTGACCCCCCTTTTTTATATTGTGTAAAAAGTTATGCGATTTTTATGCTTCGCAGTTTTTGCGTAGTGTGGCTATAGCCTCAGTAACATTTTCCTTTCCGAACACGGCAGATCCTGCAACAATAACGTTTGCTCCGGATTTTACAACAGAGTTGATATTGTCAGCGTTAATACCGCCGTCAACCTCAATGTCAAGCTCGGGAAGAAGCTCTCTCGCCTCTTTGAGCTTTGTTAATGTTTCGGGTATAAATGATTGGCCTCCGAATCCAGGTTCGACTGACATAATCAGAAGCATATCAAATTTGTCGATAAAGGGTTTTATTGCATTGACGGGGGTTTGGGGTTTTATTGAAAGACCTGCTTTCATGCCGAGCGAATGAATCTTGTCTAAAGTTTCAGCGACATTATCACAGCTTTCAAGGTGTATTGTTATAATATCAGAGCCTGCTTTTGCAAAATCTTCAATGTAACGAATGGGATCAACTATCATAAGATGGGTATCAAATACCATCTTGCTTTGCTTTCGTATGGATTTTTGAATGGGGGCACCAAAAGAAATATTAGGTACGAATACGCCGTCCATAACATCGATGTGTAAGTATTCCGCGCCGCCTTTTTCTGCTTTTTCAACGTCAAGTCCAAGCCTTGAAAAATCGGCAGAAAGTATTGAGGGTGAAATTTTAATCATTGTGTTTTTCCTCCGAAAACTATTAATGTAATTTTTGAAAAAAATTATTTGACTGAAATTTGTAAAAATCAGCATTAGTGTTACTGAATGACTTGGTGGCGAAAGTAACAAAAATACATAAAATAATATCAGATATACAAAACGGCAAGGGTTGGGGAAAGGATGTCGTTCAAAACGTAAAAAAAGGATTGTGTGCTTGGTTATGAACTCAAAAATTGCCGTTATCATATAGATATCTATACTGCACATAAGCATCAAAAAACAGCAGTATTACGGAAAAATAAATATATTCCGAGAGGGAGCGTAATTGTTCGCTCCCTTTTGTTTTTTATTCTTTTGTGATAAGACAGACTGCGTGCGCGGCAATGCCTTTCTTTTTACCGGTAAAACCCAGTCCCTCTTCGGTAGTAGCCTTAATGTTGATACAAGATACGTCTACCGAGTAAACGTTCGCTATATTTTTCTGCATTTGTTCTATATATGGGCGTACCTTAGGAACTTGCATAATAATGGTTGCATCTATGTTTAAGAGTTTGTAACCGTTTTTGGACAGCAATTCCGCTGTTTTTTTTGCGAGGATAAGGCTATCTATGTTCTTATATTTATTGTCATTGTCTGGGAAGTGGAGTCCGATATCGCCAAGTCCCAGCGCGCCGATTACAGAATCAATTATCGCGTGAACGAGTACGTCTGCATCTGAGTGTCCGTCAAGACCCATTGGGTGAGGAATATCGACTCCGCCAAGTATAAGCTTTCTGCCTTCTGTAAGTCTGTGAACGTCATATCCGTGTCCAATTCTCATACATTTTCTCCTGTGTCAGTCGTATTTCTCGCTTTCAATATAGCTTCTGCGAGTGTTATATCGTCTTTTGTGGTTATTTTCAAATTGTTTCTTCCGCAGTCTACAAGCTTTATTTTAAAGCCGTAGTTTTCGACAAGCATACAGTCGTCCGTAACTTCAAGACCTTCTTTTTTTGCAGAAAAGGCGCAAGCTCTGTATATATCGCTCTTAAATACCTGCGGAGTCTGCGCAGCCCAAGCTTTATTTCTGTCCGGGGTTGATTCGATAAACATATATGAATCTGCCATTTTCAGTGTGTCGTATATTTTGGTTGCGGCGCAGGCGCAACCCGAAGCGTAAGCGTTTTTTATAACATTTTTTATGTTTTCATTCGTGATAAGACATCTTACTCCGTCGTGTATAGCTACATATTCTGACTTGTTGGATATGGCCTTAAAACCATTGAGTACAGATTCTTGTCTTGTTCTTCCGCCTTTGACTATTTGTTTGATTTTTGTAAGGGAGTAATCATTTATCATTTTTGTATACATATCGATTTCATCTTCTTTTGAGACGATGATTATTTCATCTATGTATGGTGAATTCTGAAACTCAATTATTGTTCTTGTTACTATGGGCATACCGAATAGCTCTAAAAATTGTTTTGTTGTGCCGTCAGGATTATGCATGCGTGTGCCGCTTCCTCCAACGGTAATAATGGCTGATGTAAATGGCTTAAAATGATTAAGTGTAATTTTATCAAGGGTATCGGTTATTGTGCTTGATAGTTTTTTTGTTATTCTGCTCATTTTTTACTCCGAAAAAATTAAAAATACATATCTCAGCATGATTATAATTATTATAGCACAAGTTGCAGGTGAAAATCTACAATTTTGAAAATATTTTATAAAAATTATTATTTTATTTTGAAAAATAAATAAAAAATATGTATAAAATTTATTGTAAGCTATTTTCAAAATTAATATTATATGTTATAATATAATACATATAAATTTTTGGGGCGGTGATTGCTATTATCAAGGAATATATAACAGAGCTTATAGCGCTTTTTAAATCACAGATGAAAGCTTTTTCGTTCGGTGTAAACGATTTTTTTGATATATTTATCGTTGCGGTGATACTTTACTATGTATACAAGTTCATCAGGCAAAGGCGCGCGGGTAAACTTGCCCTCGGTCTTGGTGTTATATTACTTATAAATATTATCAGTAGTATTTTTTCGCTCAGTGCTTTAGGTTTTATCATAAGTAATTTTTTCCAGATAGGACTTCTGGCGATAGTTATTATATTTCAGCCTGAATTGCGTTCTGCTTTGGAGCAGGCGGGCGGAACATCTCTTAAGGGATTAAAGAACTTGGGCGAAAAGCATTCTCTTCAGAATACGGAGCAAGTGATAAATGCGGTGTGTGAGGCCGCCTGTATGATGGCGAAAGATAAGACAGGAGCGCTTATTGTATTTGAAAACCAAACAGGACTGAATGACGTTATTTCAAGCGGAACAGTTGTAAATGCAGATATATCTTCTTTCTTGCTTCGGAACATATTTTTTGAAAATACCCCTCTCCACGATGGAGCGGTTATTATACGCGAAGGCAGGGTATATGCAGCCGGATGTTTCCTTCCTTTGTCGGATAACAATGACATAGCTAAAGAGTTGGGGACAAGACACAGAGCAGCCATTGGTATGAGCGAGGTGAGCGATGCTTTGATTCTTGTGGTTTCTGAGGAAACGGGAGCTATTTCTCTTGCTGAAAAAGGAATGATACGCAGAAACTTTGATTATGCCGGACTTAAGAGTGAATTAACTGAATTTTTAATTCCTGATGAAGCGGAAACTCCGAAAATGAGGTTCAACAGAATCGCAAGAAAAACCTTTGAACGAGGCGATAAGCAGCATAAAGAGAAAAAATCCAAAAAGAAGGATATCTTTTCGGATGATGAAATAGGACTTGATTTATTTGACGGAGATGCGGAATAATGAGAAACAGAGATAATTCTAAAGTAAATGAGGCGAGTTTAGTCTCTGCTCGTTCGGGCAGGGTTATAGACTTTGTTGCAAAAATACTTTGTCTTTTAATTGCATTTTTTATATGGTTTTACGCAATGAGCACGGATGTTGTAACCCTTGAACGTGATTTTACTGTTCCTGTCAATTTTGAAAATGAAACTGCTTTATTCGAAAAGACGGGATGGTCGGTTCTTTCGGGAAAAGATAGTAATGTTGTTGTCACCGTAAAGGGTAAAAGAAATATTGTAAATCAAATTACAGAGTCTGATATATATGCATTTGTTGATGTATCATCGGTTGAAAGCGCGGGAAGACAGGTTCTTGATATAAACATTTCAGTGCCTGGAGAGTGCGAGATAGTTAACACATCTGTGTTAAGTGTTTCTCCCTATATTGATAAGAAAGTTACAAAAAATATTCCCGTTCAGGTTATATATTCCGATTATGTAATAAGCTCTGAGTATCAGCTTGATGAGCCACAACTCAATATAGATGAAGTCGCTGTAACAGGACCTGAATCAGAGCTTCGCAAGATATCGGCTGCTCAGGCAGAGCTGTCTTTGGGGAATATTACCGAGACTGTCAATACCACAAGCAGTCTAAAACTTGTTGATAGTTCTGGGAATGCTGTTTTAAGCAACTATATAATTCTTACAACAAAGACTGTAAATGTTACAGTGAGACTTTTTGCGTTGAAAGATGTTCCGCTTAAGGTGAGCTATAAGTACGGTTACTTTAATGAGACTAATGTGAAAATTACGATTACACCGGGAATGGTAACTTTGAGAGGAGAGCCTTCAGTGCTTGAGGATATTGAAAGTATAGATATTGCAACGCTTGATGAAAAGAAATATGTTACAAACAGTACACAGACTGTTTCGATAAATATTCCAAACGGCACGACATCTATGACTGCCGATAGTTCGGCTGTAATAAATGTTGAGCACATCAATACGGGAACGAAGCTTGTAGCTGTTAAAAATATTGCGTTGGCAAATTCGGGCGGACTCAACTGTGATCTTCAGACTGAAAGCTTGAATATAACTTTAAGAGGACCTTATAATCTCTTGTCGCAGATAACAGAACAAAATATTTCCGTAATTGCAGATATGAAGAATTATACTTCGGGGAGCGGATTAACCGTTGTTCCTGCAGTTGTTAAGTTTTCGGGGGGATTTGAAGGTTTGGTTTATGAGCTCGAAAGCTACAATGTGACGGTTAATATAAAATAAGCAGGTAGAATATGCAGATAGTATTAAGGGATATAAGGCTTAATGCGGAGTCATGTGAGTATGATGCTTGTCGCGCGGCAAGAAAACAACTGAATAAGGTGCTTGGCAACGGAAATTTTGGTAATATATCCGTTTACAGAAGATCTGTTGATTCAAGACACGTAAATAATATAACAATAGTTTATTCGGTATGCGCAGAGGTCGACTGCGCGAAAATATCCGACACCACTTTAAAAAAACTGAACGCAACCGTTCTTGATGAAGGAAGCCTTGATATAGTTTACGGACAAAAAAACATTGAGCATAGACCGTTGATCGTGGGTTTTGGACCCGCGGGAATGTTTTGTGCGCTCCTTCTTGCAGAAAATGGTTACAGACCGATCGTTATAGAACGTGGAAGCGATATCAAAGAGAGAAATGCAGCCGTTACTCTTTTTAGAGAAAAGGGTATACTTGATACAGAAAATAATGTTCAGTTCGGCGCGGGCGGTGCAGGTACTTTTTCTGACGGAAAGTTGGTTACGAGAATTAATGATAAAAAATGCAGATATGTTATTGAAACATATCATAGACACGGTGCTCCCGACAGTATACTCACAAAGGCAAAGCCGCATATTGGTACGGACAATTTGGGCAAGATAGTTTCTTCTATAAGGGAACGTATTATTGAGTTTGGCGGAGCAGTTTATTTTAACACCAAATTTGAGGGGTATAGAACGGTTGCGGACGGGATTGAAGTAACCACTTCAAATGGATGTTTTGTTTGCAGTTCTCTTGTACTTGCGACAGGACACAGCGCAAGGGATACTTACAGAAACCTTGCCAAAACCGGACTTGAAATGATTTCAAAGCCTTTTTCTGTAGGCGTGAGGGTTGAACAGCTTCAAGAGGAGATAAATGCCACAGTATACGGTAAATATGCAGGTCTACTTGGAAATGCGGAGTATAATTTTTCTTACCGCAAGGGAGAAAGGGCAGTTTATACCTTTTGTATGTGTCCCGGCGGTCATGTGGTAGAGGCTGCATCCGAAGAAAACACTGTTGTTGTAAACGGAATGAGCAATTACCTGAGAGATGGCAGAAACTCCAACGCGGCATTAGTTGTTTCTGTTTTGCCTGAGGATTGCGGAGGCGGTCTTTTTGACGGAATGAATTTTCAAAAACATTTGGAACAAAAAGCATTTATTATGGGGGGAAGTAATTACGGTGCACCTTTACAGACTGTTGGAGATTATCTTGCAGATAAGGTTGAAAATATCCCAAGCAGAATAAAGCCCACATATATGAATGGCGAGAGATATAATTTATGCGATTTGAACAATCTTTTTCCTTTGTACGTCAATTCTTTTCTTAAAGAGGGCTTGGTCAGGTTTGAGAATAAAATAAAAGGTTATGCGCCAATGGATGCTGTGATGACGGGTGTTGAAACAAGAACGTCGTCCCCTTTGAGAATAGTGAGAAATGATATGCTTTGTTCTCCTAGAGACAGTAATGTTTTTCCGTGCGGAGAGGGCGCGGGATATGCCGGTGGTATAACCAGCGCGTCGGTTGATGGAATACGAGTGGCGATAAAGATAATGGAAAGGTATAAGCCCTTTGATTAACAAAAATGATGGGACAGTATTGATATGAGGCAGGTAGGTACAGTAATCGAATTAAACGGAAATACAGCAAAAGTTGAGTGCGACAGGCAATCGGCATGCAGTATGTGTGAAAATGCTGAAAGCTGTGTTGAAAAGTGTAAAAAGGTTTATGCGACAGCTGACAACTTGGTTAAGGCTACTGTAGGGGATACGGTTGAAATACAGACCGATACAGGAATGGTTTTACTTAATGCATTTATTGTATTTGTGCTTCCTGTTTTTTTGTCGGTTGTCTGTTATTTTGGTGTAAGAGTATTTTTTAGAGAAATTATTTCCATAATAGTAACTTTTGCTGTACTTGTATTTTCGCTTGTTTTGTTTAGTTCTCTTTTGAACAGAATTTCAAAAAAGAGGACGGTAAGCAAAATAGTGAAAATTCTTTGAACAACTTTGTAAAAAAATGAAAGTGAGATATAAAAAAGATGGTGAAAAATAAAGAATGGTTTATCAAAAGTTACAGCAGTGAATACAGTAAGGTTGTAGATGAGATATCAAAAAAACTTAACATAAAATATTTGACGGCTCTGTTGCTGTATAACAGAGACTACACCGATGCAGATAAGGCTGAAAGCTTTATAAAAAATCAGAATATAGCTTTTCACGATCCTTTTTTACTTGCTGATATGGATAAGGCAGTTGACAGAATATTTTCGGCGCTTGAAAATAATGAAAAAATAGTAATTTACGGAGATTACGATGTTGACGGAGTAACCTCAGTCAGTATTTTGTATTTGTATCTTAAAGGCAAAGGCGCAGATGTAAGCTATTATATTCCCAGCAGAACTGGAGAGGGATATGGTATTAATCCCTCTGCGATACAAAGTCTGGCAGAAAAGAATGCAAAACTTCTTATAACTGTTGATACGGGAATAACTGCGGTTGAGGAGACAGAGTATGCAAAATCTTTGGGAATTGACGTGCTTATAACCGACCATCACGAATGTCAAAACGAGCTTCCCGATGCGTGCGCTATTATAAATCCGAGACGTCCGGACTGCGTGTATCCGTTTAAAGAACTTGCAGGGGTTGGTGTTGTATTCAAGCTTCTTTGTTCTCTTGAGTGTACATACTGCGAAAGAAACAATATCGAAAAGGATTGGCTTAGGGATATATGCGATACATACGGTGATGTTGTCGCGATTGGTACGGTTGCAGATGTAATGCCCCTTGTTGATGAAAACAGACTTATAGTCAGCCGAGGATTGAGTCTTATAGAAAAAACAAAGCGCCCGGGTATAGAGGCTTTGCTTGAGATTTCGGGAACAATATCAAATTCAAAAAACGGTACACAAAAAAAGCGTAGAATAACATCAACTTTAATAAGTTATGTTATAGCACCGAGAATAAATGCAGCAGGAAGAATAAGTGACGCAACGAGAGCTGTTGAACTCTTTCTTTGTGAGACACCATCGGAAGCGCGTATAATTGCCGAGGAGCTTTGCGATACAAACCGTATGCGTCAGGCGGAAGAAAACAAAATCATGAAGCAGGCATATGAGAAAATCCAAAACGAGCATGATTTTGAAAATGATAAGGTTATTGTTCTTGCAGAAGATAATTGGCACAACGGAGCAATAGGGATTGTTGCTTCGAGAATAACCGAAAAATACAACCTGCCGTCTATACTGATATCTTTTGACGGCAATATAAGTAAGGGTTCGGGAAGAAGTATAAAAGGCCTTAACCTTGTCGATGCATTAAGCTATTGTTCCGATCTGCTAATCAAGTACGGCGGTCACGAGCTTGCCGCAGGACTTTCTATTGAGAGAGACAAGCTTCCCGAGTTTAAAAAGCGTATAAATGAATATGCAAGAACACATCTTAACCCCGAGAATATGATTACGCAGATAGATATTGATGCCGAGATTGAAGAAAACGACATTACTCTCGAAAATGCAGAAGAGTTGTTTATGCTTGAGCCATTTGGTATATCCAATCCCGTACCTGTATTTGCACTGAGGGATGCTGTTATATCAGATGCAGTTGCAATTGGTTCTAACAGACACACCAAGTTGGTTTTAAGAAAGGGAAATAAGACAGTAACAGCTTTGTGCTTTGGAAAGAATCCTTCGGAAATAAATCTTTTTGCGGGCGACACGGCAGATGTAGTGTTTAATCTTGACGTAAATGAATATATGAATAATAAAAATGTTCAGCTTACTTTAAGAGATATTATTCCCGGAAAAAAAACTCGTTTATCAAGAGATGAGAAAAAGGCAAGATATAGCGAAATAAAGAACGGAAGGTTTATTTTACCAGGCGAAAAAATCGTTCCCTCAAGAGATGATTTTGTAAATGTGTACTACGCAATACAAAGAGAAATCAGACAGGGTAATGAAAGCATTTCTGTGTGTAGACTTGAACGCTTGATTTCCAATATGGAGTACGTGAAGATAAGATTTATTATAGATATTTTAAAAGAGACAGGTGTATTTAAAATTGAAGAAAAAGACGGAGTCGAGGATGAATATATTATCAGGAAAGGTATGCTGAACACCAAGATAAATCTCGAGAAGTCTTCCATTCTGAAATGGCTGAAAAGCAGAGTAGAAAAAAACTGATTTTTGTAAAAAGGTATTACAGTTAATTTTTATATTATTTAAGAGGATATTATGTATTCCGATATAGAGAAACTTATATCGATGCTTGAAAAAACTAACAAGCATTATGACATTGAAAAAATAAAAAAAGCATATCTTAAGGCGAAGCAGTTACACAGCGGTCAGTTTCGGGCAAGCGGTGAGCCATTTGTTTCTCATCCTATTGCTGTAGCAGAGATAGTAGCCAAGCTTGAGCTTGATACAGCTTCTATTTGTGCGGCACTTTTGCATGATACTGTAGAGGACTGCGGGTGTGATTTGAGAGATATTGAAAGGGAATTTGGAAGTGAGACCGCAATGCTTGTTGACGGTCTTACGAAGCTTGTTAGAATTCCTTTTGAGGACAAGGAAGAGGAGCATATGGAAAATCTTCGCAAGATGTTCCTTGCAATGTCCCGGGATATAAGAGTAATTTTTATTAAGCTTTGTGACAGACTTCATAATATGCGTACACTTTCTGCAAAGCCACCCAAAAAGCAGAGAATAACTGCCCTCGAAACCATGTATGTTTATGCGCCCTTAGCGCATAGACTTGGCATGCAAAAGATAAATCATGAGCTTGAAAATTTATCACTGGTTTATCTTGACCCCATAGGTTACGAGGAGATAAATCAGACAATTCAGCAAAAATACGGTCAGAACAAGGATTTTCTTGACAGAGCCAGAAATTATATTGCCGAAAAGCTTAGCGAAAACGGTATAAAATTTACACTTGACGGAAGAATTAAATCTGTTTACAGTACTTACAAAAAAATGTTTGAGCAGAATAAGCAGTTTGATGAGATATACGATTTTTACGCATTGCGTGTAATTGTTGATACAGAGCTTGAATGTTACACGGTCCTCGGTATTATCCACGATATGTTTAAATCTGTTCCGGGAAGATTTAAGGATTATATTTCTACGCCTAAACCCAACCTTTACCGTTCTCTCCATACAACCGTTATAGGCAGGGACGGAGTCCCTTTTGAGGTGCAGATAAGAACATGGGATATGCATCATGTTGCCGAATACGGTATTGCTGCTCATTGGAAATACAAGACGGGCGAAAAGAGCAATAAGGATGAGATAGACGAAAAGCTCAACTGGATAGCAAAGATAATCGAAAGTCAGGATTATTCGGGCGACTCGGACGAATTTATGGATATGCTGAAAATAGACATATTTCATGATGAGACCTTTGTGTTTACACCTAAAGGCGATGTTATAACTCTGCCTTACGGCTCGACTGTAATAGATTTTGCTTATGCCATACATTCAGCGGTAGGTAATAAAATGGTGGGCGCTAAGATAAACGGCTCTATTGTTCCTATCGACAGAGTTCCGAAGAACGGTGAGATAGTTGAGATACTTACGTCTTCGGGAGCAAAAGGTCCCAGCAGAGACTGGCTGAACATAGTTAAAACATCTGAAGCAAGAACTAAAATAAGACAGTGGTTCAAGAAAGAACGCAAGGCTGAAAATATTATCGTAGGTAGGACCGAGATAGAAAAAGAGTTCAGAAAATACGAGAGATATTATACAGATGATCAGAGAGACGAGGTCTTGTCGAATGTAGCAAGCCGTCTCGGAGTACAGACCTTAGATGATTTTTACAATACTATCGGATACGGTGGATTAAGTATATCAAAAATAGCCGCCAAGCTTCGTGATGAGTTTGACAGGGTAGTAAAGGTTGACGATGCATCAACTGCCAAATTTGATATTAAAAAACTGCAGACTCCAAAAGTAAGCAAGAACATGGGCGGTGTTATAGTTGACGGTATAGATGACTGTCAGGTCAAGTTTGCGAAATGCTGTAATCCTCTTCCGGGCGACTCAATTATCGGCTTTATTACAAAAGGATACGGTATATCTATTCACAAAAGAGACTGTCCCAATGTTGAAGGAAATATTATTAAAGAAGAGTACAATGACCGTTGGGTAAGCGCATATTGGGATATGCCCTCTATGACTCAGGGAGGCGGCTTGTTTGAAGCTGTTCTAAAAGTATTTGCTACAAACAGTATGACTCTTTTGGCAGATATAACTATGGTTTTGGCTGATATGAAGGTTGCTTTGATGCAGATAAATACACAGGCAAGACCTAATGATGAGATTATCATAAATATGGTTGTCGGCTGTAAAAATCTTGATCACTATAATTCTATAGTGTCAAGGCTGAAATCTGTCAAGAGTGTAAGTGATATTGTCCGCGGATATACCTGACGGACGTTGAAATGGTAATTAATTATGAGAATAGTAATACAGCGGGTAACCGAAGCCTCTGTAGAGGTTGATGAAAAAATTGTAGGCAAGATAGGAAAAGGTTTTTTGTTGCTTATCGGCGTAGCCAAGGGCGATACCGAAACTGATGCTGTTGTTATAGCTGAAAAAATAAGCAAGATGAGAATATTTGAGGATGAAAACGAGAGGATGAATTTAAGCTTGTCCGATGTTGGCGGTTCGGTTCTTGTGATATCCCAGTTTACCTTGTGCGCAGATTGCAGACGGGGAAACCGTCCCGATTTTTTTAACGCGGCTCCTCCTGATGAAGCGAATGTTTTATATGAGTTATTTATATCCGAAATGAAAAACAAGGGGGTTGTAACCGAAAAGGGTATATTTGGGGCTGATATGAAAGTTAGCCTTGTAAATGACGGTCCTGTTACAATAGTTCTTGATAGCGCAGATTTGAAAAAAAACAGAAACTGATTTAAAAAATATAAAAAGCAGAAAGGATTGCAGGCGATAGGAATAATAAACAGTTATTTGCCTGCGGCATTTATGATAGTAAAAACAGAAGGTAGTATAAATCAATATTACGTACAGTCCCTTTGTATGCTGTTTTTCCCCGGAGCAAAATTCTCCGAGGGAGAAGAGGAGGTGAAAGGTGTACCTGTTGTATCGGTAAGTCTTCGGGAATCGGAAGCGGGAGTGGAAGCTTTTGCATCAATAAAGCTTGACACAAAGATGAAGACAGGCTCAAGGTTTGAAAAATATAAAAAAGAATATACAAAAAACAGAACGGCAAAAATAGCGGTAGGTATAGCTGTATTTGAAGCAGGAAAAAGGTTTTTCGGAACAGTTCCGCCATGGGGCATACTGACAGGAGTGAGACCCGCTAAGATAGCGGCTGAAATGCTTGATTCGGGTATGAGCTTTGATTCGGTAAAGAAAACTCTTGAAAAAGAGTATTTTCTGAATCCCAAAAAATCAACTCTTGTAACCGAAATTGCAACTATTGAAAAGGAAATAATAGATTCAACCGAAGAAAATGCTTGTTCGGTATATATTTCTATACCGTTTTGTCCGTCAAGATGCGCTTACTGTTCCTTTGTGTCGTACGCAACACCAAGGCTTTTATCCCTTATTCCCGAATATCTTCAAAGACTCAAGAGTGATGTTGACAGAATGTTTGAAACTATAAAGGCTGTGGGACAGAAGGTGGTTACCGTATATATTGGAGGAGGAACACCTACAACACTTGATGAAAAGCAACTTGAAGAATTGCTTATGAAAATTTCTGAAAACATTGATGTGTATTCATTGAAGGAATTTACCCTTGAAGCAGGCAGACCTGATACCATAACAAAAGAAAAGCTTGACATTGCGGCAAAATACGGAGTTTCAAGAGTAAGCATAAATCCTCAGACATTGAATGATTCCGTATTGAAGCAGATAGTAAGAAAGCATAAAGCTGAGGATTTTTTTAAGGCGTATAATATTGCAAGAGAGAGTAACATAAAATATATAAATACCGATCTTATAGCAGGACTTCCGGGAGACACATTTCCGGGATTTTCGAAAACAGTTGATTCCATACTTGAACTGTCTCCCGACAATGTAACCGTACATACCTTTTGTGTTAAAAAGGCCGCGGATATTTTGCGTTATAATTCTGATGTTTACTCAAGAGGCGGAGGAGATACACCCAAAAGTGTTTCTTATGCGCTTGTGAAGACAAAAAACGCAGGTTATGTTCCATATTATATATATAGACAGAAAAACACAATAGGTAATCTTGAAAATGTTGGTTATGCAAAGCCGGGCAGCGAAGGACTTTACAATATCTATATGATGGAAGATGTTCACTCCGTATTTGCTTGCGGAGCCGGCAGTGTAACTAAGCTTATATCAAAGAAAAATAAGACTATGGAGCGTATTGCTTTCCCAAAATATCCTTATGAATATCTTGATATGAACAAAGAACCCGAAAAAATTGACGGTATTTTCAAGAAGATAATTGATTTTTACGAGGAGAACAAATGAAAACATACGTATATTCGGTTGGCGAATTAAACGAGAGTGAAAAAAAGGCGTTTGTACAGAAGTGTGAGAGTGAATTTGAGCATCAGCTTGAGAGAGCTGCGCAAAAAATAATAGATGATGAATGCAGGATCATAACATTATCCGGGCCGACTTGTTCGGGAAAAACAACTACTGCATCACGATTTATTACGGCTATTGAACATTCGGGTAGAAAGGTCGGAGTAATATCTATAGACGATTTCTATAAATCAAGAGCGCGTCTTGAAAAGGAGTCAAAGGAAAGGGGTCTTTTGAAGGTAGACTACGATTCGGCTCTGTCTATTGATCTTGATTATTTCGAGCAGTGTATTGACGGTATTCTTGAAAATAAACCTGTAAAGCTCCCAAGATACAGCTTTGACAAGGGCGATAGAGTGGAATATATGAATTTTGATTCTTCGAGATATGATTATATAATTTTAGAAGGAATACAGGCTGTTTATCCTGAGGTAACCGAGCATATTCATTGTGGCTATAAAAGCGTACAGATATCTGTTGCAACAGATGTTGAAGTGAACGGAAACTTTTTTACTTCAAGACAGATCAGATTTTTGCGCCGAATGATAAGAGATGCAAAATTTAGGAGTGCGCCTCCCGAGGTAACTTTTAACATGTGGAAGGGTGTTTCGGAAAACGAAGATCTGCATATTATACCTTTTGCGGGACAGTATGATATAGAGATAGATTCGTATATGGAATACGAACCTTTTATGATAAAGAAAAATGTTGAAGCATTACTAAATGATATAGATACAAGAAGTGAGTTTTATTATAAGGCTGAGGAAATAAAAAATAAAATGAAGGGATTTTTTGATATAAGTCCCGATTATCTGCCTGAAAAATCGGTATATCACGAGTTTTTGGGCTGAAACTAACGGAGTATATTATAAATGAAAGTTTTATTTGACAAGACAGAAGTTTTGGGGCATGGAGAGTGCTATATTGCCGTTGACGGTGAGTATATATCTTATATAGGAAAAGAAAAACCGGAGGAACACTTTGAAAGAGTAATAAGCACAAAAAATAGACTGGTTTGTCCTGGACTTTTTAATTGCCATACACATTCCGCAATGCAGTTTTTACGCGGTTACGGAGAGGATCTGCCGCTTGACAGATGGTTGAATGAAAAAATATTTCCTGCTGAGGACAGACTGACTGAGGATATCGTTTATAAGTCCTCTATTTTTGCAATTGCAGAAATGATAAAGAACGGTATATGTTCTTTTTCCGATATGTATTATTTCTGTGAAAAAACTGCCGAGGCTGTGGGAGAAACAGGAATAAAGGCTAATATAAGCCGTTCTATCGTTTCTTTTGATGATAAATCAGACCATGCAAAAGATTATAGATTTATTGAGTCGGCAGAGCTTTTTGAAAAGTATAACAATACTTTTGACGGTAGACTAAAGGTTGATTTTTCGCTTCACGCAGAGTATACAAATGTTGAGTCTATGGCAAGGTTTTGCGCAGAATATGCAAGAAAAAAAGGAATTGCTTTTCAGATACATTTGTCCGAAACCGAAAAAGAGCATAAAGAGTGTATAGGCAGACATAAAATGACCCCTACCGAATTTTTTGAGGAAACGGGAATAATGGACAGTCAGGTCTCTTTTGCCCATTGCGTATGGGTAACTGACAGCGATATGGATATACTGAAAAGACATAATGCTACGGTCGTTCATAATCCCGCAAGCAATCTTAAGCTTGGCAGCGGTGTAATGCCGTTGTCGGCTATGCTGAAAAAGGGAATAAATGTTGCGATAGGAACAGACAGCTCGGCTTCAAATAACACACTTGATATATTAAAGGAAATATATCTTGCCGCTCTTTTGCAAAAGGGAATAGACAGAAATCCATCATCTGTAAAGGCAGAGGAAATAGTAAGGCTTGCAACTGTAAACGGCGCAATATCACAGAACAGAACCGATTGCGGAGAATTGGCTGTTGGTAAAAAAGCTGATATTATAATGTTAGATATTGATTCTATAAACAATATTCCGAGCTTTTCACCGTTTTATACGCTTGTATACAGCGCCTCATCGTCTGATGTTTGTTTTAATATGGTTGACGGCAGGGTGCTTTACGAAAACGGAGAATATAAGACATTGGATATAGAAAAGGTCAAATTTGAAATGAAAGAACTTAAGAAAAGCTTTTTTGCTTTATAAGAACATGGAAAAGAGTGTGATATATCTTGGCAACAAAAAACCGTAATAATTTGTTTTTCTCGGGAGTAGTGATACTTACCGTTGCAAACCTTCTTGTAAAGGTTATAGGTCTTTTTTATAAGATACCGATGTATAACCTTCTTGACGGTACAGGAATGGGATACTTTAATTCGGCATACAAGATTTATACTGCTTTTTATCTTGTATCAACAGGGGGCCTGCCTATTGCTGTGTCTTTGATGGTGTCCGAGGCACGCGCAAAAGGACGAAATAAAGAGGTTAAGCTGATTTTTAAATCGGCAGTATGCCTTTTTGCTGTCATAGGTGCTGTCGGTACTGCAATAATGGCAATAGGTTCAAAAGGATTTGCCTATTTTAACGGTAATGAGTCTACTTATATTTGTATCCTCGCAATAGCACCGACTCTGTTTTTTATTTGTATTTGCAGTGCGATAAGAGGATATTTTCAGGGGTATCAGAATATGCTTCCGACGGCTATATCCGAGGTGCTTGAATCTCTCGGTAAGCTTGTTTTGGGAATTCTATTCGCTACTTATGCAATAAATAAGGAATATGAGCTTCATGTCGTGGCGGCCTATGCCTTACTTGGTTTAACTTTAGGTGTTGTTGCGGGTACGGTTTATATAGTGTTACACCGCATTTTTTTCAAATCTTCTGATTTTGATGCAGAATTTGCTCATTTGGACGATTCATCAACAAGAACAGTAAAGCAGATTATTAAGACATTGTTTGTTATTGCAGTTCCGATTTCCATAAGTTCATCTGTAATGAGTGTTGCGGATGCATTTGATTCTGGAATAATACAAAGATCATTGCAGGCTATAGGTTACACAAAAGATTTGGCAAATGCGATGTGGGGAGATTATTCAACTCTTGCTATTTCTATGTATAATATGCCTACGGTTTTGATCTATCCTATTTCGGCGTCTATTGTACCTTATATTTCATCGGCTTTGGCGGAGAATAATATATTAAAAGCAAGAGAAGTAATGACAAGTGCGCTTAAAATAGCATCTCTTATAGCTGTTCCTTCGGCATTGGGACTGTCTGTGCTTTCTAAACCCATTTTAAATCTTCTTTTCAGCAACAAAGGCGGCGGTGTTGATTTTGCAGCACCATTGCTTTCTGTACTTGCAATCGCAGTTTTTTTTATAGGGATGCTTTCTGTAACAAATTCTATTTTGCAGGCAAATAAGCTTGAAAGACTTCCTATTATATCTATGATAACAGGAGCACTGGTTAAAGTCGTGTCCACAACTGTGCTTATGAGAGTCGGACTGGGAATGTACGGCGCGCCGCTTGGAACTGTACTTTGTTATATGACTATTTCAGTTATGAATTTTATGTTTATTTCAAAAAAAATTGGTCTTGTGCCTGAGTTCAAGACTGTATTTCTAAAACCCTTTTTTTCAGCAGTACCTTGTTGCCTAGCAGCGATGGCAACATACTTCATACTGGA
>JAZRIJ010000006.1:0-37478 GCA_045645205.1 Eubacteriales bacterium | reverse complement strand
TGTACAATGGTGGAAAAACATATATAAATTTCTCCGAAAATATATTCTTGTCGGAAGAATATTTCGCTACGCCAAAATAATATTTATGTGGATACAAACAGGAACATATTTTTTATTGTTCTCAACTGCTGTTTTAATTCTTATACCTATAATTATACTATCGGTATTATCATTTTTTCTTTATTCATTTTTCATGCACCAAAGACACAATAAATTCTTTTTTCGCCTCATAACCCAAAACAACTTCTGCATTTTCTTTAAAGAAACAGAAAATGATCTTAATGATATATGTGAAAGTACATCTGTTCATATATATGTTATAAGAAATCCTTTTACACAGTTAACAAACAGTGTAAAAAAAATTGACAAAAATACTTACCTTATAAGCATGAGTTATTTTTATTCGTTGAAAAGAAATATCCTTGATAAACACAAAGATAAAGTTATCTATAACTAAAAAAGAGGTATGGTATGAAAAAAATATTTTTTCTAACACTGTGTTTTTTCCTGTTTTTGTTTTTTATTGCCTGTAACCGCACAGATACCGAACAACCTAAAGAAACAAAAGATATTATACCCAATAATACAACAAGTACGGAAAATGAAAATTCGAATAATATCGCAAAAAGAACCGTACTAAATTATAATAATATAAAAGCCATGTGGCTTTCACAGTTTGATCTGCAAAGTGTTTATACAAACAAAGGCGAACAACGCAGCGAAAGCGATTTTAAATCAAGAATAAAAACAGTTTTGTCAAATGTGAAGTTAAACGGCTTTAACACCGTTATAGTTCAGGTTAGACCATATGCCGACAGCTTCTATCCTTCCGAATACTATCCCCCCTCAAAATACGTTACGGGGGATTACGCAAAAAGCTTCATATATGATCCAATAGCCATAATTATTGAAGAAGCTCATGCGCTTGAATTGTCTGTTCACGCTTGGATAAATCCCCTAAGAGCAATGTCATCAGACGAAATAAAGTCAGTAGATGAAAGATATATAATTAAACAGTGGTACAATGACATTGAATACAACGGTACATATTTAGTTGAATTTAACGGAAGGTTTTATCTCAATCCTGCATATAGTGAGGTTTGTCAGCTGATAACAAACGGGGTTTCCGAAATAGTACAAAACTACACTGTTGACGGAGTTCACATGGATGATTATTTTTATCCGACAGTTGATGAAATATTTGATGCCAATGCATACGCCTCTTACAAAACAAACGGAGGTTCATTAAACCTGAAGGAATTCAGATATGAAAGATTGAACAAACTTATTTCAGAAATATATTCAGTAATAAAGCAAAAAAATGAAGAGCTGCTCTACGGTATCAGTCCTGAGGGGAATATTTCAAATGTAACAAATATTGCTTTTGCAGATGTCTATACATGGTGTTCAGAAAATGGATATATAGACTATATCTGTCCACAGATATACTTCGGCTTGGAACATCAAACTCACCCTTTTGCTAAAACAGCCGACATGTGGGCAAATATTATAAAAAATGAAGATATTAAACTTATTGTAGGTATGACATTCGGAAAAGCATTTTCTAAAACAGATAAATGGGCAGGAACAGGAAAGGACGAATGGGCAAATAATACAGATGTTTTAAAAAAATGCCTTGAATACACAAAAAAAGTTGACAAATGTTCGGGAATATCAGTCTTTTGTTATCAATATTTTTATGATCCCTTGACTGAAATTGAGGTATCTGAAACAAAACAGGAAAGATATAATTTTCTTGAATTATTAAAAGAGATAGACTGGAATTAATATTTTCCTATTGAAAGATATTACAAAATATGATATAATATTTAAAAATGCAAATTATATAATAATTTAACAGAAAGATAAACAAGAAAATATGAAAAAATTAAGACAAAAAAAAGGTTTTATATGCGATATGGACGGTGTTATCTATCACGGTAACAACCTTCTCCCCGGCGCTAAAGAGTTTGTAAAATGGCTTGTTGACAATAACAAAAACTTTTTGTTTTTGACAAATGCAAGCAACAGAACTCCCGAAGAACTGCGCCAAAAGTTGCTCCGAATGGGTCTTGATGTTGATGCATCTCATTTCTACACAAGCGCTCTTGCAACTGCAAAATTTTTGCAAATTCAAAACCCCGGATGTTCAGCATTTGTTATCGGAGATGCAGGACTCTACAATGCCCTGCATGATGCCGGTATAACCATGAACGATATTGACCCAGATTATGTAATTATCGGTGAAACTGCTCAATATAATTACGAAAACATAACCAAAGCTATGCGCCTTATAAACAATGGTGCTAAACTTATTGGAACAAACACCGATCTTACAGGTCCCTCGGAAACAGGGCCTATTCCCGCTTGCCGCGCTCTTGTTGCTCCTATTGAGCGAACAACGGGTAAACAGGCATATTACGTAGGCAAGCCTAACCCCCTGATGATGAGAACAGGGCTTCGTATTCTCGGTGTCCACTCGGAAGATACCGCTATGATAGGAGACAGAATGGATACCGATATAATCGCGGGAATAGAAAGCGGTCTCGATCCTATACTTGTGCTTACAGGTGTTACAAACCTTACAAATATAAATCAATACCCTTATAGACCCAGGCTTATTATTAATTCTATCGGCGACATTGCAGCCGAATAAAAAAGGAGTACATATATGAGCTCAGCTGATATTGCATTTATAAATACCTGCAAGAATATACTGGAAAACGGTTCATGGGTTAAAGACGAAAAGGTAAGACCTCATTGGGAAGACGGTGAACCTGCATACACCATAAAAAAATTCGGTGTTGTAAATCGATACGATCTTTCAAAGGAGTTCCCTCTTATCACTCTCCGTCCCATTTCACTCAAGGCAGCCATTGACGAAATACTTTGGATATGGCAAAAGAAATCCAATAACATCAATGACCTTAATTCACATATCTGGGACAGTTGGGCTGATGAAAATGGCTCTATAGGTAAAGCCTACGGCTATCAGATGGGAGTAAAACACAAATACCGCGAGGGTGAATTTGATATGGTAGACAGAGTTCTGTTTGATTTAAAGAACAACCCTTGCAGCCGAAGAATCATGACCAACCTATATACATTTGCTGACCTGCACGAGATGGCTCTCTATCCCTGTGCCTACAGTATGACATTTAACGTTGTTGACGGTAAGCTATGCGCTATTCTCAACCAGCGCTCACAGGATATGCTTGCCGCAAATGCTTGGAATGTTGCGCAATATGCGGCACTTGTTATGATGTTTGCTCAGGTTTCGGGACTTGAAGCAGGAGAGCTTGTTCATGTAATTGCAGATGCGCACATCTATGACAGACATATACCAATAGTTAAAGAGCTTATTGAGCGCAAGGTTTATTCAGCCCCCGAGGTTATATTGGATAAGTCCATAACAAACTTCTATAATTTCACTCCCGAAAGCTTCACCGTAAACAACTATGTTCACGGTGAAAAAGTAGGAAAATTCCCTGTTGCAGTATAAGGCTGAATTTTGAAAGGAAGATTTTAAAAAATGAAACTTATTGTTGCTGTTGATAAAGAATGGGGTATAGGCTACAAGGGGGACCTACTCGCGCGTGTAAGAGCTGACCTTATGAACTTCAGAGACCTCACATCAGGCAAGATCGTCATATTAGGTTCAAACACCTTAGCAACCTTTCCGAGCGGAAAGGCATTAAAAAACAGAACTAACATTGTTCTTCACCCCTCAAATGAATATCATCCTGAAAACACAACCGTCGTTCACTCAATAGATGAACTGCTTGAAGAAGTAAAAAAATATAATACCGATGATGTGTTTGTTATCGGCGGTGCGAGTGTTTACAAGCAAATGCTTCCTTATTGCGATACGGCATATATTACAAAGTTTAATAAATCCTTTGATAAAGATGTTTACTTTCCTAATCTTGATGAAGATAAAAGCTGGAAACTTGTCTGTACAGGTGAAAAGCAAATGAGCGATTCCGAAAAAGACACCGAAGCTAATTTGGAATTTTACTTTACCGAATACAAAAGAGTATAAAAAATTAACAGTCAGTGCATTTTATTTGCATTGACTGTTTTTAATATATATATTTCATATACAATATATATCTTATTTACTTAACAGTAATAGCCTTTCCGAGCGCAAACGAGTATATCAAAATACTATCCACATTTCTGCCAAACATTTTTTTGCATGCTTCGGCATAATATGAGAGCTGATTTTTGTGTCTCTCAATAAGTATTTTTTCTGCATCACCCGAAAGTATGTCCTCGTTGGAAAACCAGTCAGTCTTATAATCTGATAACACCAACCTATCATTTTCATCAAGATAAAGAAGGTCAATAACTCCCTGGACAAGCACATACTCGCCTGTATATTTTTCTTTCATTGACATATTCTGTGTAAAGCTTGATGCGGGAAGTTTTATATTAAAACGTCTCTCGCGCCATATTTTTTTGGCATTTAAAAGAGATCTATACAATTCGCTATTGAAAAAATCCTTTACCTTTTCACGATTTACAAGTTTTGCATTGTGCTCATCAATAAAGCCCTTTTCAACTAATCGCGCTAACTCTGCTTGAACTCCGTTTTTGCAGGCATTTTCAAAATTACAAAACTGCATAAATACGTGTGTCGCTGTTCCCCTCTCTGCACCTGTTGCTCGATCAGGCAAAAGGAACTTCGGCTTAACATACATAGACGGCGCAATCTGTTGTGCTTCTGTTGTATATTCATCAAGAACTCCCGGATATAACTTGGATACGGCAAGCTTAGAAGGAAGGACCGTTAATTCCGAATACGGATATTCAAAAGACAGCCGTTCTTCTATGAGTTTCTCATATTTAGAAATCAAGTCTTCATTTAATATTCTCTCTGTAATTTGTTCGTTATCTGTTTTCTCAACGCTCTCTTTCGGCTTTATATACTCAATACTGTAATCATTATAATCAGACTTTAAAATCCCCCACAATAAAAGCTCCGACATATTCTTGGCTTCGAGCAAAACATAATGAGAAACACGGCATATTTCAGAAGAAATTCTCTCTATTTCTTCTCTTGCGTTTTTTTGCGATGATGTAATGATAAGCCTTTTTTTTGCGCGGGTTAATGCAACATAAAGAACTCTTATTTCTTCATCAAGAGCCTCTTCACGTTTAGCTGTTTCTGCGGCGCATCTGGGAAGTGTGTTGAATTTTCCGAATGATGTGGTATCCCTTAGTCTCAATGTCAATCCGTAGTTTTTATGTATAATAAAGGAACTTCTCTCGTCTCCTCTGTTAAATTCATGAGCTGTATCACAAAAAAACACTGTATCAAACTCAAGCCCCTTTGAATTATGAACAGACATAATATTAACTACACCTTTCCCCTCTGACGTAAGACGTGCATTTGACAGCTTTGTTTTTTTATCAAGTACATCATTTAAATAGAGTATAAAGTTATACAAACCTTTAAAACTTCCGTTCTCAAATTGTCTTGCGTACTCATAAAGCAAAAGTAGGTTAGCCTGTCTTTCTATATCGGAATCACGTGTTTTCTTTCCTGAAAGAAGCTCTACTATGTGTGTCTCATTATATATATGACGTACGAGCTTGTCCACCGGACACCCTTCTGCGTATTTACGCCAATCTGTAAGCTTGTTAAGAAAATATATGCATTTTTTATCATGTGTTAATTCAGCATATTTCTTGACTGCATTATAAAGAGAGCCTTTTTTCTCAAACCTTCTTATTCTTGTTATTTCAGACATTGAAAAAGCAAAAATAGGACTTTTTAGGACACCTGCAAGATATATATCTCTGCCAGGATTATCCACGGTGTTGAGGATACAAAGCATTAAAAGAACTGCATCGTTTTCAAAAAAATCTCTGTCTACTTGGTTAAAGCTCGAAATTTTTCTCTTTTTCAACGCCTCTTCAAAATACACCGTGTTATTTCTGGAACGGAAAAGTATAGCTATATCGGAGGGATCTGTTCCGCCCTTTACCAGCTTTTCTATCTCATCAGCAACAAACTCAGCTTCCCTTATAATTCCCTTTATGTTTTGGTCTTCTTCCATAAAACAAAGTCTGACGTTATATTCATGTTCGTCCTCTTTGTACACCTTTGAGCATACCAATCTGTCCCCCTCAGTGTAAGGAGCTTTTCCACTGTTGTTGTTAAAAAGCACCTCAAAGACTGCATTCGAAAAATCTATAACAGTTCTATCGCTTCTGAAGTTATTGGACAGATAAATGGTTATGCCGTCGGAGTCGGGACATTCATCCTCTTCTGCAGAACATTCGGGAAAAAACATTCTGTATTCGGAAAAGAGCGCAGGCTCCGAGCCTCTGAAGCCGTAAATACTCTGCTTTATATCGCCAACCATAAATCTGTTTTTGGGTGTACTAAGCCCCAAAAATATCTTGTCCTGAAGCTCATTTACATCTTGATATTCATCTATAAAGATATATTTATATTTATCCTTTATGCTTTTTGAAAACTCGCTTGGCCGTGTACATGCCTTGTCATCATAAAGAAGACGGAGCGTAAAGGTTTCAAGGTCATTATAGTCAAGCAGTCCTCTGTTTCGCTTTTCCTCTTTATACATTTCCTCAAACATCGACAAAAAGCCGTGCATATTTTTACAAACCTCTGCGGTCTTAAGAAAATGACTTTTAACTGTACTTTCGGAAAAAGCAAAGTATTTCGATGCGGCTTTGTTTAACTTTTCCCAAAACTCCGCACGCATTTCTTTATAGTATGTCGATTCTTCTGTCTGACAATCACCTTTAACACTTCCCAGCTTCAGCTTTTCCTTACTAAAGAAACAGTCTGCAAGCTGTGTATATGAATAACTTTCTGCATTAACGGCTATTTCGTAGCAAATACGTCTATCTTCCTCAAATGCAGGTAAATATTTTACCGCAAATGTATTGTCATCTGCAAAATACGCGCACGCATTTTCATATTGTTCAAAATAATATCCAAATGTTCTTTTCAGATTTGCCCTGATATTCTGTCCCCATTTTGTATCAAGAGGACTGTTTTTTGAACCGATTTCAAGCTCTGTCACACAATCATGCAAAAGATCTATGCCTAAAGGAAAGTTTCTCAGATAGTTATATATCCTTGCAAACGTAAGTGGTAGGCTGTCATCTTTTTTGGCTTGTAAAAAGTTCTCTGTAAAATCGGCAAAATCGGTTATTTTTTCCGAATACAGTCCACCGTAGCAAGAATCGATCAGCTCATTCATAAGATTGTTGCAAATCAGTCCCGACTCGGTTTCATCTGCTATACGCAGACTCGCAGGCAGTCCAAGAGCCTGGAAATTATTTCTTACAAGATCAGCACAAAACGAGTGTATGGTGCATATTTTAGCCTTTCCAAGCTTAAGAAGCTGATTTGAAAGATGCTTGTTTGTCGGGTCTTCCTTTAAGGCAGAATATATTGAAGATGAAATACGTTCTTTCAGCTCTGTTGCCGCCGCTTTTGTAAAGGTTACAACAAGCAGCTCGGAAATATCCACAGGATTGTCAATATCTGTTACAAGCTTAATTATTCTTTTTGTAAGTACTGCGGTTTTACCCGAGCCTGCCGCCGCAGATACAAGCATAGTATGACCTCGAAGGTCAACTGCTTTCTTTTGGGCAGGGGTCAATTCAAACTTACTGCTCATCATTATCCTCTTTCGATATTCGTCTGCAAATGGGTTTCATTTTGCAGTACGTACACGGACTGTCATTTTCGTTTTTTGTTTGCATCGGTTCTGCCTTCACTCTTCCTGACTTCATATCTGACGCTATCTTATTCAGTATGCCGTCTATCTGCTCAGACAGCTTGCCGAACTCTTCTACAGTTTTCAGGTATTTTGTGTTGCTTAAATTGCCGTTCTTATAAAGCTTTACGGGAATATATTTCTGTTGTAGCTCCTTATCCATCGCCTTTAGAACCTCAATATCATTTACAAGCATACCTACTCTGCCGATACTGTTTTCAGCAATTCTGTATACACTGTCTATTTCCTCTTCGTTTTCAATGGTTATATCGGGAGCTTTTGCGGCAAAGTAAAGTATACCCGCAGGTAATATTTCTCCCTCACACTTGATCTTTTCTTTGAAACTATCTTTTTTTGTGTTCCATATAGCAAAAAGGTATAAAAGCATTTGCAAATTCAGTCCCTTTTCTATATCGTCGGGAGAAAATGTTTTAGTTCCCGTCTTGTAGTCAACTATTCTTATATAAACATCATTACCTTTTTTGTATGTATCGACCCTGTCCACGATCCCTCTCATATAAAGCTTTGTTCCGTCTTCAAGGTCAATTTCGTATGGGTCAACCCCCTCATCACATTCATGTTTTATAGGCATTTCAAAAAATAGCGGAATAAAATCACTTTGTTTAAATTCAGCTAAAATGTTGTGTACAAGAAGCAATGTCGTTCTTTTTAGTCTCTTGATAAGCTGCATAAGTCTTGGACTGCTTTCAGGCAGACCTTGACAAGCGCTTTTTATATAATCGCTTATAATTTCATCAATAAGTCTTACTATTTCATCTTCCTCAATATTCGTATTAATACCGTTATCGGTTGCGATCCTTGACATAAACCGTTCAAGAACAACATGCACAAAGCTACCTATGTCATTGCTTCTGAAAACAGCACTTTTTTTCTCCTGTAAGCCGAGAACATATTTACAGTGGTATTCAAAAGAGCACTTGACATAGCTGTCCACCTTTGACTGACTGGTCGAAATATTACCCTTGTATATTTCTTGCGCAAGCTCGGTTTCAATATCAGATATGCCTGCTTCAAGAGGAATATCAAATGATGTTACAATATTATTCAGAGCTTCATTTTTTTCAAAATATCTCTCTAATGCAACACCTATCTCACTATCTCTGTTTAATGACAATAGCTTAATAGGTATACTCCTACCCTCGATTTTTTCCTCTGCAGGAATATTTTCGTATCTTACAATCGGTTTATCGTTAAGCAAAAAGTTGATTCTTGAGCCTGCAACAGAAATCTTATTTGCCGCTCCCTTTAAATCAGAGTCACAGTATGTCAGCGTTAAGCTCTCGCCAGCGCTTGATATTGATTTATAAAACCAGTAAAGCTCGTCCGATGTCTGTTCATCACTGCCCGGGCTCATTTCAAGGTCAATAGTCTTTAAAATATTTTTTTCACTATCACTGAAAATACAGTTTTCTTCGGCAAGCTTAGGGAATATTCCCTCATTTACTCCAAGAAGATATACATGCGGCACACTTCCGGTACGAAGCCTTGACGCGCTTCCCAAAATAACCTCATCCATGCTTGCAGGTATAGTTCCTATATCAGTCTTTCCAAGTATAAGCTCAAGTATCGTCGCATAACCGTCGCCGTCCACTTTCATATCTCCGGCAAGCGATACTATAATATCAAGAGCATTTATAAGGATATTCCAAAGCTGGACCAGCTCTTTTTCTTGTGTAAACTCACTATTGATACGGCATTCTGCCGCTCTCGCCTCTATTTGTTCTTTTATTTGCAATTCGCAAAGAAAATCATACAGTCCGCGTGTAATGTCAGTCACTGTCGTTCCGCCTATCGAGTCAAACAGCTTAATAAGCGGAGGAACGATTTTGTCTCTGACAGCATTAGCACTGCTGATTATCTCCTTGCCCTCTTCGGAGATTATTTCAACAAAGCCGTCAGGGTTCATATTCCAGTCAATTCCGTCATACCACCGCTTGCCGTTTATATTCCACGCAGATGCATAGTTTTCAAGTATATCACATTCATCATATGAAATACCTGTAAGTCCGGTTTTTACATATGAAATAACATCATTGAAACGCCAATTTTTATTTCTTATAGCGAGCGCCGCCAAAATTAGCTTGAATACAGGCTTTGCGGTTATATCCGTGCGTCTCGACATAAAGAAAGGGATACCGTTGTTTTCAAGTTCGGAATCTATTATGCCGTCATATGAGCTTATATCCCTTGCAATTATAAGAATGTCTTTGTATCTTACTCCGCTTCTGACCTTTTTTAAAATGTCACATACAACAGCTTCACATTCTTCAAATCTATCATGACAACATATTGTGTTTACATGAGAATTATCTCCGACAAAAGCTTCTTTTTTAACGTCATGTCTCCACAGATTTTTTGACACATATGCTAAATCTTCATACATAAAAGACATATTGTCTTTCAGATACACCTCGGCTGTTTCGGCAGAATTTCTTAGCGCAAATTTATTTATGGTTTTATATGTCTTTTCTGTTACACGAAAAACACCCGAGTTATCCGACGGATCATAACATAATGAAAAAGTTACGCTGTCAGATTGGGTAATAATGTGCTTGATTACCCCATACTGCTGAGGTGTAAAACCGTCAAATGAATCAAAATATACGCTGTAACCATTAAAAAATCCGCTATTATCAAGTGTGTCAGCAAGCTTTGTAAGTTCATCTGCTGGGTCATTATACTCATTTGATAAAAATGACTGATATGTACCATATACAAAGCTTATATCATATAGCTTATCACTTAAAGCTTTATGCTTATCTTTCAATTTTACGCTTGCCAAATCAAGCATAGCAGGAGTTATAGCAAACTGTTTGAGTTCATTAACAGTTGCAAGCATAAGCTCTGCAAAAGATGTATTTTTTTCGTCAACAGTATTGTAAACTCTTAAAAATGCGCAGGTCTCACGAAGCACACGCCACATTATAAGCAAACGTCCGCCCTCATCTATATCGTTAAAGGATAGACCGCCTAAATGTCTGAACAAGTGGTTTGCAAGACGTCTAAAGCTTAATACCTCAAGATCAATTGTCGAAACCTCCGCAGACATATCGGTTACTACTCTTTCAGCCGAAAGCACGTGCTGATCCGGAACTATTAATATCGTTTTCTTACCGTTCTTTAGGTCATTGATTATCTGATTGTAAATATATGTGCTTTTTCCGCTTCCTGCGGGTCCATACACTAAATTTATCATTAATCTACCTCACTCGGAGTTTTTCACACAGTTTTTCGTCAGGTGTAACATAGGCTGTCCAGTTTGTAGAATATGTTACTAAACCTAATTTTGCCGAACTCAATTTTTTTATATTCTTTATAAGTGTATAATCAACTGCAACATTTTCACCCTCAGATGCTTTTGAGTGAGTCGCAGCAATAACTGCCGCCTGGGTAAAATCTATTTCAAGAGGCTCTTCCCCGTTGCAAAGCATAATGCAATGAGAGCCTGCAATATTTTTCACATGAAACCAATAATCAAGCTTTGAAGCAGTTTTAAATGTAAGCATATCGTTTTGAATATTATTTTTTCCGCAAAGAACCGTATATCCATTTTCCGTCTTAAATTCAAAAGGATATGTTTTCACAGGATTTTTTTGATTAGACTTCGATTTAACTCCATATCCGGAAGTCTTTAATTCACGTCTTATCTCTTCAAGGTCGTTTTCCCCCTCGGCTCTTGAAAGTGCATCAAGAACAGACCTGATATAAGAAAGCTCGTTTTCGTCGGATTTGAGCTGCTCTGTCAAAACCTCAATAGCCTTTTTTGCCTTATTATATCTTTTATAGTATCTCTGTGCATTCTGTGAGGGGGATAGCTTGGAATCAAGGGTTATTTCCTTTTCTTCGGGCGGATCTTCGGCATAATCAAAAAGCCTGACCTTTGTATCCCCTCTTTTCAGCATATAAATATTAGCCGTTATTATATCTCCTAAATTCTTGTATTTCAAGCTTTCATTAGCCTTTCTTATCTCTTCCTTGTGTATTGCGAGCTTTTTGATAATACGGTTTTCATTTGTTGTGAGAAACTTCAATAGGTCGGCTGAGATCTGTTTTATATGGTTTAGTCTTTCTTTTTTTACATAGTATTCGTCGATAAGCTGACTAAAGGATTCACATTCAACCTTTTTGTAAACACCGCCAAACTGCTTTATAGATATAAAGCTGAACTCAATCGGCGTTTCATCTGCCTTGAGCAAGCAAGGCATAAAGCGTTTTTCTTTTACCGTATATAATAGTGAGTCAAAGCTCTGCCAAAGGTCGTCAAAACAACACTCCGAAAGCAAAGCATCGGAATTTCCAACGGCATTATATGCGATCTCTCCCGAAACAAGATGAGATATTCCCATGTAACTATCGGTTATAAACCTCGAAATAAGCTTGTCCTTTGGTGATGAATTATATAATCCTTCAAATTCTTCTCTGCTCGTATCAAGGGGAGATATTTTATCCTGCTTCGGAGGGTATTCATAAGTCATTCCGGGTAAGATCTGTCTTTTACTGCTGGTTGTAAAATCGACGGGCTTTATCGCACTGATAATTTTCTTGTTTTCATCGCAGAAAATAATATTACTGTACTTGCCCATAATTTCAACGATAAGATAACGGGTACACAAAAAACCCATTTCATCACGGCACTCAATGACTATCTCCATAAGTCTCTCAAAGCCGTACTGCTCAACAGCTAAAATCCGCCCTCCTGTCAGATGCTTACGGAGAAGCATACAGAACATAGGAGCGGAAGCAGGGTTTTCCTTTGTAACAGACGTCAGATTTATCCTTGGATTATTTGCTCCGGAGGATATTGACAGTCTGACATTTTCCCTGTCTGCACGAAGTATTAATACTATTTCCTCTTTTTCGGGTTGCTGTATTTTATCAATTCTGGCGCCTTTAAGCCTGTTGTTCAGTTCATTTGCCAAAGCGGCAACCATACCCGCATCAAATGCCATTTTTGTTTTCTCCTCAAAATAATTTATCTCTTTATATTTTACCACCTCAACAGAAATAAGTCAACTAAATAATAATGCCCCTACCGAGATTTTTCATTTCGGTAAGGACACTATCATTTGTTTGTTCTAATTAATACTGTTTACTTACAGTCAGTTAGAACCCTTCATATCGTTCTCGTACTTCTCGATCATCTTCTTAACCATCTGACCGCCGACAGAACCTGCCTGCTTAGATGTGAGGTCGCCGTTGTAACCCTGCTTGAGGTTTACGCCAACTTCATTTGCAGCTTCCATCTTAAAACGGTTGAGAGCTTCTTTAGCTTCGGGAACGAGTGTTTTGTTAGATGCCATTTTAGTTCTCCTTGTTTTTTGATATTAAAACCAAAAATCTATATCAATTGAGTCTTTTGGACTCTGATATTATTATAAACAATCACATAGGTTTTATAACTGCCAATTTTTAGAATAAAACAACAAATGAAAAAAGACTTTTTTCTAAAAAAAGCCTTTTATTAAAGTATATTTTAAATAATAAAAACTAACTGTCTTTTATAAAATAATGCTTTCAAAAATCAAAATTACAGTTAAAAAACAAAAATTAAATGCAGTAAATTCCAAAATATATGATTTCGTTTTTTTAGGATTGTTTTTTGTGTATTCGCGAAATGTTATCAGACTTGCAAGAGATGCAATAAGTGTGCCTGTTCCTCCGATATTTACACCCACAAGCAACTCTTTGTAGTTTTCAGTAAACTTAGAAAGAAGTATCGCCGAAGGAACATTACTGATAAACTGACATGACAATGTACTTACAATAAGCGTACTCTTCTCAAGAAGAAAAGAAAATAAGCTTTTCACACCTTCTATTCTTGCCATATTACCCGAAAAAATAAAGAAAAACACGAATGTCAAAAGCAAAGGATAATCAACCATCTTCAAAGCTTCCTTATCCATAAAAAGAAGCACAGACGGGATTATAACAAGCCCTATCCAATAAGGAATTCCTCTGAATACTATTGCAATTGCCAAAACAAAAAGAAATGAATATACAACTATCTTTCTCTTATCAAGCTGCATTGGTTCATCAATTAATTCAAGAGATTCATTTTTTACAAAAACGATACAACATACGGTAATCAAAACTATAGACAAAACAAACGGCGGTGCCATTATTGCCATAAACTCCAAATTCGGTATATTGAATTTAGTGTAAAGATAAAGATTTTGCGGATTTCCAAAAGGAGTAAGCATACCACCGAGGTTTGCGGAAATATTTTGCATTATAAAAGTAAAAGCCATATACTTCTTCTTACCCGTTGTTGCAAGAACAAAATACCCCAAAGGCAAAAATGTCAACAAAGCCATATCGTTTGCTATAAACATAGATCCGATAAACGTTATATAAACCAACGCAATAACACTCATTCTTGCATTCTTAAAGCATTTCACAACACTTTTTGCAAGTAAATAAAAAAAGTTAATTTTCTTAAAAGCGCAAACAACTGCCAAAACACAAAAAAGACATGTAAGTGTTTTAAAATCAATATAGCCGATATACATAGCATCAATGGGAACTATCAAGGTTGTCGCCAAAGCTGCAACAAATGCTACGACCATAACAACATTCTTTTTTGCAAATTCAATAATTTTTTCCGCAACACCACCTAAGCCAAATCCATGACGGTGTACCTTGTAAGTTCTGATATGAGCCATATCTTTTACAATTTATCCTTCCACGATTATAAATATTATGTTAAAATTTTTTGATATTTTTCAATCTCGCTTGCAGACGGCTCATTAATATGAGAAAAAGGGAAATCTATCCCCATCATTTCATATTTTGTAGTGCATATCTTACGAAATGGCAAAAGCTCTGTATTTGTAACGCATTCATGCCTCTTGGCAATCGCATTAAGCCTTACAAAATTTTCGTAATTATCATTCACCGTTGGAATAACGACCTGCCTTAATGTCGTCGGTATATTCATTCTATCAACAGTATTCAAAAATTCAATAACAGAATCCAATGAACAACCGACATACTTCATATACGATTCATTATCCGTATATTTTATATCAAGCAAAATTCTATCGCACAATAATAACACATCAACTATATTTTTGTCAAGTATGTTTCCAGATGTATCAAGACAAGTATTTATGCCATTTTCATGGCATAATCTAAAAGTCTCATAAACAAATTTGGGTTGCAGTAATGGTTCTCCTCCCGAAAGAGTTATTCCACCGTCTTTTCCAAAATACTCTCTGTATCTTTTTGCTCTGTTTACTATATCAACAGGTAGGTATTCTCTACCGCCGTTCACCTTCCATGTATCAGGATTATGACAACAATGACAGCGAAGATTACACCCCTGCATAAATACAACAAAACGCACTCCCGGACCGTCAAGCGTTCCGAGAGTTTGAATTGAGTGTATTTTTCCCGTAATCATAAGTTTCCGTGGAAAGTACGGCTTATTACTTCCCTTTGTTGTTCGCGGGATAATTTGTTAAAGTTTACAGCATACCCTGATACTCTTATTGTAAGATTCGGGTAACTTTCGGGGTCTTCATATGCTTTAAGCAAAGTTTCTCTGTTTAATACGTTTATGTTGATATGATGAGCTTTCTTGGCAAAATATCCGTCAAGTATAGATACAAGATTAGCAGTTCTTTCCTCTTCAGTTCTTCCCAAAGCCTCCGGTGTAATTGAAAATGTATTGGATATACCGTCTCTGCAATCGTCATAAGAAAGCTTTGCAACCGAGTTTAGTGATGCCAAAGCGCCGTTTTCTTCTCTGTTGTGCATAGGGTTTGCTCCGGGAGCAAAAGGCATACCTGCCTGTCTGCCATCGGGAGTAGCTCCTGTGTTCTTACCATACATAACGTTTGATGTAATAGTAAGAACAGAAAGCGTATGAATAGAATTTCTGTATGCGGGCGTCTTACGAAGTTCTGTAATGACCTTATGAGTCATGTCCTTTGCCATCATATCCACCCTGTCATCGTCATTTCCGTATTTAGGAAAATCTCCAACCGTCTCAAAGCCTGTTATATATCCGCCTTCATTTGTAAGAGTTTTAACGCTTGCAAATCTTATAGCACTTAATGAATCGGCAACAACGGACAGTCCTGCTATACCAAAAGCCATAAAACGCTCAACATTCGTGTCATGCAACGCCATCTGTGTTTTTTCATATGCGTACTTATCGTGCATATAGTGAATAACGTTCATTGTTCTTACATAAAGCTCACTGAGCCACTCAATGTAAATGCTGTAACGTTCCATAACAGAATCATAGTCAAGCTTGTCCGCTGTCATTACAGACATTTGCGGACCGATATTAATACCGCTTTCCACATCATATCCACCATTCAACGCAATAAGCAAAAGCTTTGCAAGGTTGCAGCGGGCTCCGAAGAACTGCATCTGTTTGCCAACCTTCATTGCGGAAACGCAGCACGCTATCGCATAATCGTCTCCATATATAGGACGCATTACATCGTCATTTTCATACTGAATGGAGTCTGTATCGGCAGATACCTTTGCGCAGAACTTTTTAAAGTTCATAGGAAGATCATTTGACCAAAGAATAGTAAGGTTCGGTTCGGGAGACGATCCCAATGTATAAAGAGTATTAAGCATACGATAGCTACTCTTTGTTACAAGCGTTCTGCCGTCCTTCCCCATACCTCCTACAGCCTCCGTAATCCACATAGGGTCGCCGCCGAAAAGCTCGTTGTATTCGGGAGTACGGAGATGTCTTGCCATACGGAGCTTCATAACGAAATCGTCCATAAGCTCCTGTGCGCCCTGTTCGTCAAGCAAACCGTTTTGAATATCTCTTTCGATATAAATATCAAAAAAAGTGCTGACTCGTCCCAATGACATTGCGGCGCCGTTCTGTTCCTTAATAGCTCCGAGATATGCAAAATATGTCCACTGGATAGCTTCTCTTGCATTTGCGGCAGGTCGGCTTATATCAAAACCATACATTTCAGCCATTTCTTTTAAATAACCCAAGAAGGCGATTTGTTGATAAAGCTCCTCTGAAAGTCTTATATTATCGGTCATCAAAACCTCTTCAGATAAAGCCTTCTTATCTTTCTTCTTTTCTGCGATAAGCCTGTCAACACCGTACAGCGCAACACGTCTGTAATCTCCGATTATTCTGCCCCTGCCGTATGCATCGGGTAAACCGGTAATAACATGGCACTTACGTGCCTTTCTCATTTCATCCGAATAGACTCTGTAAACTCCCTCGTTATGTGTTGTTCTGAATCTGAATTCTTCCTCTACATTGGGACTAAGGTTATATCCATATTCCTGACAAGCCTGCTTAACCATTCTCATACCGCCGAAAGGATTTACTCCGCGCTTCAACGGTCGGTTTGTCTGCAATCCGACAATTATCTCATTATCCTTATCTAAATATCCGGGTGAAAAACTGGTAAGTGTAGAAACTGTTGATGTATCTATATCAAGAACACCACCAAATTGTCTTTCAAGAGCAAAAAGTGCCTGAAGTTTTTTCATTAAAGCGTTTGTTCTTTCAGTTGCTCCCGCTAAAAAATCAGAAGTTCCCGTGTATTCTTTGTAGTTCGTCTGAATAAAATCACGAACATTTATTTCCTCTTTCCATAACGTACCGTTAAAGCCTGTCCAATTGTTGTGTTCCATATTTTTCCTCCTAATCACATCAAAAAAGGCAAATCAGCTTTTTGGATGTAAAAACTGACTTGCCCAGACGGTCGGCATAATAAACTTTCACATTCCACCGCAGTTAATCTGCGTTATCCGTCAGTTATGTAAAAGCTTTACGTATTGATTATACATACAAACTCGTCTTTTGTCAATTAGGTAAGCAAAATAAATCCAAATTTTTTTGTTATTATTTTGCTTCCGTAAGAATATACTTTGTTCGAAATAATAACTTTTTTATTAGATCCAAATATATAGTCTTCATCACTAATATTAATATATGCTGAAAATGTTGAGCCGTCAAATGTTCTATCTATTCTAATCGTGCCCGGTCTTTCAACAAATACACTTGCATTTCCAAGTTTTATTTCCTTACAGGATTTTTTTATATTCGATAATTCTCTGTAAAACTCCAATATAACATTGTTGTCTATCTTTTCCCAATCAAAAAAACTTCGGCAAAACGGATCTTCAAACCCTTCTGTTCCTATTTCATCCCCGTAATATATACAAGGAGTTCCGGGAAGAATAAACTGCAGAAATATAGCGCACAGCAGCCCTTCTTTTGCCTCTGTATATTCCTCATCCGCCATCCTGTATCTTGCTCTGTCTTTCTTTTCGGCAGGTATATTCTTTACACCGAGAGCCGAAATTATTCTGATCGTATCATGGGTAGAAAGAATATTCATAAGACTGTTTACTACACATTCGGGATAATTTTCAGATATGTCCATAACTGTATTTCTGAAACTATAACCGTCATCTCTTCCCGAAACAAAGTCAATTATCGCCTTTCTAAAAGGATAGTTCATAACAGAATCAAGCTCGCCGTCTGTAAAATACTTTCGTCTGATGCCGTAACTGCACTTGTTTGAAGCATCTTCCCAGACCTCACCTATAAGAAAAGAGTCTTTTTTTATTTCTTTCATTTTATTCCGAAATTCAAGAATAAATGAGTCCGGAAGCTCATCAGCAACGTCAAGTCTGAACCCATCGGCACCGAGCCTCATCCAATGCGCAATAACACTGTCTTGGTTTCTTATTATATAATCACGGTAGCTTTCATTGTTTTCATCAACACACGGCAAAGTTTTTATTCCCCACCATGAAGTATATTCATTGGGATATCTCTTGAAATCAAACCATTCTTTATACGGAGAATCGTCATTTGAAACAGCGCCGTTCCCAAAAACACCCTCAGAATCAAAATACTTGCTGTTGCTTCCCGTATGCGAGAACACACCATCAAGAATAATTTTTATATCCCTTGAATGAGCTTCATCACACAAGGTTTTAAAATCATCCTCATTGCCTAACAGCTCGTCTATTTTCAAATAATCAGCCGTATCATATCTGTGATTTGAGTATGCCTTAAAAATGGGGTTTAGGTATATAACACCAATATTCAAGGACTTCAAATAGTCAAGCTTGCTTGTTATACCCTTAATATTTCCTCCAAAAAAATCATTGTTTAGGATAATTCCATTTTCATCAGGCAAAAAACACGGTATATCACCCTTATCTTCATGTATCCAAAAAGGAGTGAGTTTTTCGGCTGTATCACACTCGCCCATCTTAAAAAATCTATCCGGAAAGATCTGATACATAACATTTCCCTGATAGTCTGTAGGTACATTAAAATTCTTCGGAATACAGGACAACTGCCAAAGATCGCCCTCTTCCATGTTTGTCATATCATACCCCTGTTTGTAGAGTCTAAACTCCTCGTTTTCCGTTTTAATAATAAAATAATAGAAAAACAATCCTGATTTTGCAAAACATATATCACATGAATATATTTCATACTCATTATACACATTTGTTTTTATCATAAAATAGGTAGAATAAATTTCTCCGTTTTCTCTATTAAATACCAAAATGACATTTTTCGTCTTACAGCTACACGGAATGTGTATATTCAATGTACACCCTTCATTTTCACGAAGGGTGCCGAGTTTTGATTTAAATTTTGTGTTCTTGCTATCGTATAATATTCGCATTATCTTAAATCCCAAATTCTTTCCGCATAATCAAGAACAGAACGGTCTGCAGAGAATACTCCTGCTTTTGCAATGTTTGTAAGAGACATTTTCATAAATTTATTTTTATCTCTGTATGTCTCGGAAACACATTTCTGCGCTCTAACATAATCATCAAAATCAGCCAAAGTCATATATTGATCCGCTACACCAAATCTATTAGTAAGAAGAGATGCCGCTATGTCGTCAAATCTTCTGCCAAGTACACCTGATGTAAGCATATTAACAACGCGGCGAAGCTCCGGACTTCTTGCAACAAAATCATTGGGATTATAGCCCCGTTTCCAAAGCTCTCTGACCTCGTCCACATCCATACCAAACAGGAATATATTGTTTTCGCCAACCTGTTCAAATATTTCAACATTTGCGCCATCAAGTGTCCCCAAAGTTACTGCCCCATTGATCATAAGCTTCATATTACCCGTACCCGAAGCTTCTTTACCCGCAATGGATATCTGCTCAGATATTTCAGCAGCAGGAATAATCTTTTCGGCAAGAGATACTCTGTAGTCCTCAAGGAACACAACCTTTATCCTATTCTTAATAACGAGATCGTTGTTCACAAGGTCTGACACAGCAGAGATAAGGCTTATAATCTGTTTTGCAAGGTCATATCCCGCAGATGCCTTGGCGCCGAAAATAAATGTTCTCGGAATAAAATCTGCACCGGGATCATCTTTTATCTGATTATACATATAAAGAATCTGTAACACATTAAGAAGCTGTCTCTTATATTCGTGAAGTCTCTTTATCTGCACATCAAAAATTGAATCGGGATCTACATTTACACCATTCTTTTGTGCAATATAGCCTGCGAGAGTAAGTTTATTTTCACGCTTGATTTCTGCCAACATATCGAGAACTGCGGTATCTTTCCTGTATTCAAGAAGCTTTTCAAGAGCATTTGCATCATTCTTAAAATCATCTCCTAAAAGACTTGAAAGGAAGTTAGTGAGACGCGAATTGGCTTGACAAAGCCAACGTCTGTATGCTATACCGTTAGTAATATTGATAAATCTGCTGTTGTCAAGATTATAATAGTCATTAAAAATACTGTTTTTCAAAATCTCCGTATGAAGTTTTGATACTCCGTTTACCTTGTGACAGCATGCAAGGCAGAGATTCGCCATACGAACCTCACCGTCAGCTATCGGAGCCATATAATTAATCTTGGCGTAGTCACCCGGGTATGCTCTGTTCAAATCTTCAACAAGTCTTCTGTTTATTTCAACAACAATGGAATGAACTCTAGGAAGTTGTTCCTTAAACAGCCATTCGCTCCATTTTTCAAGAGCCTCGCTCATTACGGTGTGATTGGTATAAGACAAAGTTTTGCAGGTTATTTCCCATGCATCATCCCAACCGTAGCAATGTTCATCCATAAGCAGTCTCATAAGCTCAGGAACACAAAGCGCAGGATGAGTATCATTAATATGAATAGAAACCTTATCTGCAAAATTATCTAATGTTGCATATTTTCTAAGATGCTTTGCTATGATGCTCTGCAATGATGCAGAAACAAGCAAATACTGCTGTTTTAAGCGAAGTCTCTTACCCTCGATATGATTATCCGCAGGATAAAGTACCTTTGAAATAACCTCAGCCATCGTATTCTGCTCAAGAGAACGCATATACTCGCCTCGTGAAAATGCATGCATATCAAAGCTCGGCAGGTTTGCACTCCAAAGCACAAGCTTGTTTACTGCATCCGAATCATATCCCGATATATACATATCATAGGGCACGGCAATAACACTCTGATATCCAGTCTGAACAGCCTTAAATTTTCCGTTGTCAAACCATTCGTTCACCTGTCCGCCAAACTTCACCTCGTAGCTTTCATCACGTCGTGCCTGAAGCCATACATCTCCTTGCTCTAACCAGTTGTCCGGAAATTCCATTTGCCAGCCATCAATAATTTTTTGTTTAAATATACCAAATTCATATCTAATTGAAAATCCTGTAACGGGCAATTCAAGTCCTGTAGCGCAATCCATATAACACGAAGCAAGCCTGCCTAATCCACCATTTCCCAGTCCCGCATCCGGATCATGCTCATAAAGTGACTCAAGACTGAAGCCTTGTTCCTTCAAAACCTCTCTGAACTTTTCTTCAAGACCGAGATTGTAAAGATTATTTCGAAGTGATGTTCCTACAAGAAACTCCATTGACATATAATAAACCTGCTTTTTTTCTTTAGATAAAAAATCGCTTTTGAAATTTTTTCTTTTTTTCGCAAGTATTTCTCTTAAAACCGTACAAACAGTCTTATAAAGCTGTTTTTCTGTAGATTTATCAATATTACAGCTAAAAAGTCTTGTTGATGTGTCATTTAAAATATTAAGCAAGTCATAACTATTTTTTTGCATTGGTCAAATACTCCTTTGGTACTTCAAACTGAAACTAACTTTCAGATATATTTCTATTTTATTATATGTTAAATTAGACATTTGTTATAAATATCCATATATTCACACGCAGGTCTTTCCCAGGATGAGTCAAAGTTCATAGCATTATTTACTATTATATCCCAGGCCTTCTTATTTCCGCCGTAGACTTCCAGACAGCGACGCAATGCATCAAGCAGATCGTCTCTGTTAAAAGTCTGGAAATTAAAGCCGGTTCCGCTGTATTCACCATCAAATTGGATAACTGTATCTTTTAAGCCACCTGTTGCATTAACTACAGGAACCGCTCCGTATCTCATTGCTATAAGCTGTGAAAGTCCGCATGGCTCACTTTTTGACGGCATAAGGTATATATCCGAAGATGCGTAAATCTGTGATGCAAGGACAGAATCAAAACAAAGATTAAGTGAAAACTTCTCTTTATTAGAATTGGCTATATTCTGCAAAATATTCTCAAAAAAATAGTCTCCCGTTCCAAGAATAACAAGCTGGACATCCCACTTCATAAGCTCACTTGCTATATCACATACAAGTTCAAATCCCTTATGAGAAACAATTCTCGATACCATTCCTATCAATGGAACGTCATCTCTTACTACAAGTCCCAGTTTCGCCTGAAGCTCAGTCTTGTTTAATTTTTTACCTTTTTTATAATCTTTCTTACCGTAATTACATACCAGTGCAGCATCGGTCTCAGGATTATTGGTATCAAGGTTGATACCGTTTACAACTCCTTCAAGCTTAAATGAATGCTCCTCAATTATGGGAGAAAGTCCATGGGCATAATATGGATATTTTATTTCCTGCGCATAGTTTTTTGAAACAGTAGTCAAAGCATCAACACTTAAAATCGCACCTTTCATAAAATTTATTGAATCCTTATAAGTAAGCTTGTCTCTGTAGCTTTCATCAAGTCCCAGTGTATCCTTTAAAAAGTAAGGGTCACACCATCCTTGGTATTCAATATTATGAATAGTAAATACGGTTTTGGCACTTCCTAAACTGTCATGATAAAAAGCGTGAAGAAGTATGGGGATAAGTGCGGTCTGCCAGTCATTGCAATGAATAATATTTGGTTTTATGTTAAGTTTGACAAGAGTTTCTAATATTGCTTTTGAAAAGAACGCAAATCTCTCCCCGTCATCATGTTGACCATATACAGAGTCCCTTTTGAAATAATACTCGTTGTCTATAAAGTATACACTGAGCTTTTTTCTTCTGCTCTTGTATTTAAAAACTCCAGCATGTTGTTTGCGCCAGGAAAGATCAACGGCAAAGCTTGTTATAAATGATGTTTCTATATTGGGGTTATTTTTCACTACACTGTAATACGGTAAAAAAAGAATAACCTCATTTCCCTTGATTTTTGACAAAGCAGCAGGAAGCGCCTCAGCAACGTCCCCAAGGCCTCCTGTTTTTATAAACGGTGCAGCTTCACTTGCTGTAAAGACTATCTTCATACTGTCTCTCCTTTTTTGATTATGACAGGATGATCGGGTGTGCCTTTCAGCTCAGCTCCCTCAGTTACTGTTACGTTCTTGTCGAGAATAACACATTCCAGCTTTGCATTTTTGCCTATCATTGTTCCCTGCATTACTATACAACCATTCATAACTGCTCCTTCACTTACTGTTACATTACGGAACAAAATACTGTCAGTTACACTCCCGTAAAGCTTGCAGCCGTCTGCAAGCAGACTGTTTGCCACAACAGAGCTTTCACTGTAATATGAGGGCATTTCGTCTCTTACTTTTGTATAAATAGGATTTTTGGAAAAAAGACCTGTTCTTGTTTTTTCATATAAAAGTGCCATATTGTTTGCATAATAGCTCTTTATATTTTCGTTTCTCAAAACAATTCCTTTAAATTCATAAACCGAAACCTTTAGTCTGCCGTCATTGAAATATCTCTGTAAATAATCTTTTTCAAAGTGTACATAACCTTTAGAGTGTGAATCATTCAGAGCGTCAACAAGTAATTGTCTCTTTATTATAAACATGCCCATACCGACAAATGCGTTTTCATCAGAAGGAGAATCAAGCAACAGAGACTGTGCCCTCCCCTTTTTATCTGCATAAACTATCAAAGGATGCTTTTTTTTGTTGTCATCATATTCACGGTTTGAAATTACCGTAACGTCAGCTCCGGTCTTTATATGATTTTCAATAGCGGGTCTGAAATCAATATTACAAAGCACTGTTGAGTCGGATACCACAACATAGTCATAAGCAGAATTATCAATAAATGATACTGAAGAATACAGCGCTTCAAGCTTCCCTTTGTATACCCCCGTATGTCCGCTTGCAAAAGGCGGGAGTATCACCAGTCCCTCATTTTTTCTTCTCAGATCCCAGTCTGCCGCGGAGCCTAAATGGTCCATAAGCGAGCGGTAGTTATATTTTGTTATAAGACCTACCTTGTATATGCTTGAATTAGACATATTGGACAGTACAAAATCTATCTGCCTGTATCTGCCTCCAAAAGGCAGAGACGCTACAGTTCTATGGTTTGTGAGTTCGCCCAGTGTGCTGTCATATATATTCGAAAAAATAATACCCATTGCTTTCATGGCAAAATCTACCTCTCTGTTCAATTATTTTCTTGCTTATTAAAGTCAAAATATTTCCTTCGGCAAAAGAATTTTATTCTGGTAAACTACTTTATCCTTACCAACAACCGCAATACCCCACTTGCTCTTTTCGTAAAACTCCGGAACGTCTCCTATCCTTGCATTTGCGTTTATAACGGAATCCTCACCGATTATTGCATACTTAATAACAGAATTTCTTCCAATCTGCGAATTCGGCATTACAAAAGCGTTTGAAATCTCTGCATTTTTTCCTACGGTGCATCCCGTGGAAATAACCGAATTATATACATTTCCATAAATCGTACTACCCTCGGCAATATATGAGTTAACAATTTTAGCTCCCTTTGATATATATGTCGAGGTGTGTGCATAGTTTCTGGAATATATCTTGTTTTCTCCATCAAACAGGTCAAATTTTGGATCATTTCCAAGTATATCCATATTTGACTGCCAAAGACTGTCAATTGTTCCGACATCTTTCCAGTAACCATCAAAGGAATATGCAAAAAGCTTGTATTGGTCTTCAATAAGCTTCGGTATAATATTTTTACCGAAGTCATTGCTTGACTCGGGATCTTCATTGTCGGCAATAAGATATTTCTTGAGTACATTCCATTTAAAAATATATATACCCATAGATGCCTTTGTGCTTTTGGGATGCTTCGGCTTTTCCTCGAATTCAATAATCCTTCCGTCATTCTTTGCATTCATAATTCCAAAACGGTTTGCCTCCTCAATCGGCACATCAAGCACAGCTATAGTACAGTCTGCCTTTTTCTTAACATGCGCGCGTAGCATTTCCGAATAGTCCATTTTATAAATATGGTCTCCTGAAAGAATCAGCACATTTGCAGGATCGTATCTTTCAAGAAAAGAAATATTTTGAAATATAGCATTTGCCGTACCCTTATACCATTCCGAACTTTCGCTCTTCGAGTAAGGAGACAACACATGAATACCTCCGTTAGTGCTGTTTAGTCCCCAGGGCATACCGTTTCCGATATACTCATTAAGTTGGAGCGGTTGATACTGTGTCAGTATACCTACTGTGTCAATTCCCGAATTAACACAGTTTGACAGCGGAAAGTCGATCAGCCTGTATTTACCTCCGAAAGGGACAGCAGGCTTTGCCGTATTTTCGGTCAAAACCATAAGTCTACTTCCCTGACCGCCTGCCAAGATCATTGCAACACATTCTTTTTTTCGAAATAACATTTATATTCCCTCCAAACTGTTTTTTTCTTTTTTATAGTATACTGCCGATAAGGCAGGTATAGTAAACTCGCCCGAATATTCATACCCATGCATAGGAATCTTTTTGCCTATAACAGATTTTAGTCTGACAGAATGTCCGCCGTATTTTGACCTGTCTGTTGAGAATACGGGAACATATTTCCCGGTCACAGGAAGACCTAATCTATATTTCTTTCTTGTTACGGGGCAAAAATTAAATACACAAATAATCTCTTCATTCCTCTTGTTTATACGTCTGAAAGCTACTACACTTTGTGAACTGTCATCGGCTGAGATCCACTTAAAACCGTCCCAGTCTCCGTCATTTTCCCAAAATGCAGAATTTTCAAGATAAAATTTGTTCAATTCCTTAACGGTTCTGTGAAGCTTGCTATGCGTATCATAATCAAGCAAAAACCAGTCAAGCTGTTTTTTGAAATCCCACTCAATAAATTGTCCGAATTCATTTCCCATAAATGACAGTTTCTTTCCGGGATGAGCTATCATATATGCATAAAAAGTGCGAAGATTATCAAATTTTAATTCATAATCTCCGGGCATTTTTTCAATCATTGATCTTTTGCCGTGTACAATCTCGTCGTGAGACAGTGGTAAAATAAAGTTTTCGGAAAAAGCGTAGGTAAGGGAGAACGTCAAATCGCTGTGGCAGCCCTTTCTAAACAACGGGTCTGTTGACATATACGACAGCATATCATTCATCCACCCCATATTCCATTTGAAATTAAATCCCAGTCCGCCGTCATACGGAGGCTTGGTTATCATAGGAAATGCCGTAGATTCCTCAGCTATCATAAGAACGGAAGGATTTGCCTTAAACGCATGTTCGTTTAGTCTTCGAAAAAAATCTATCGCATCAAGATTATAATTTCCTCCGTATCTGTTAGGCGTATATTTTTCTCTACCATAATCAAGATATAACATTGATGCTACGGCATCGACCCTTATTCCGTCTATATGATATTCTCTTATCCAAAATAACGCACTGGATATAAGAAATGATCTGACTTCATTTCTCGAATAGTCGAATATTCTTGTATTCCAATCGGGATGCTCATTCATGAAAGGATCACAAACCTCATAGCAGTATGTGCCGTCAAATTCATACAATCCGTAACTGTCCTTCGGAAAATGAGCAGGTACCCAATCAAGTATAATTCCAATTCCCGCTTGATGACACTTATCGACTAATTCCATAAACTGATATGGTTCGCCATATCTGAATGTGGGCGCATAATATCCCGTAACCTGATAACCCCAAGACGGGTCAAAGGGGTACTCGGTTATCGGCATAAGCTCAATATGGGTATATCCCATTTTTTTGACATAAGGTATGAGCAGCTCGGCGATTTCGGAATATGTATAATATGAACCGTCAGCCTTGAGCCTCCACGAACCAAGATGTACCTCATATATATTAACGGGACTTTCAAGTATGCTTTTATCTCTTTGTTTTTTCCTGTATTTTTCATCTTTCCATTTATAACTTGAATAATCATATATTACACTTGATGTATCCGGAAGGTTTGCAAATTTAAATGAATAAGGATCACTCTTATATTCATATCCGCCGTTACATTTTTCAACATAATATTTATATTTATTACCTTCCTTTGCATACTCAGAAAAAACCTCCCAGACACCGTGCATATTTTTTGTCATTTTTAAATCCTCAGTGTTCCAAAAATTAAAATCACCTATCACACTGACGCTTAAAGCACACGGTGCCCATACTCTGAATAAATATCCCTCTTTATTGTCTTTTACTGACGGATGACAGCCCATAAATAAATATGCGTTATCACTTTCCCCTTTGTAAAATGCTTCCATACTTTCAAATAAATTGTTTGTCATAGTTCCTCCAAAATATTTAAAAAGAAAACTGTTCTCATTTTTTATTGTTATTTAAATTATATTAAATCATGTAATTTAATATCTGTTAATTATTTAATAAATTACCTTTTTTTCATCTAATTCCCGTTATAAAAAATATTGATTATTTTTTGCTTTTGTATTAATATATTATGTGAGGTGTTGAGTTAATGAACAGAGCAGTCGGTATACTTATGCACATATCCTCCTTACACGGAAATTATTCCTGCGGAAGTTTCGGAAACAGTGCAATTGAGTTTATAGATTTTCTTAAAAAATGCGGTTTTTCATACTGGCAAGTACTTCCGTTTTGCATAACAGATGAACATAATTCCCCATATATGTCCTATTCCTCTATAGGTGGAAATATTAATTTTGTTGACCTTGATATACTTTATGAAAAAGGACTCTTGACAAAAACAGAGCTTGAACAGCAAAAACAGCATACACCGTATGTATGCGAATTTGAAAGAATGAAAACAGAGAGATTTGAGCTCCTAAAAAAAGCTTCGTCAAGGGTTACAGACAGATCGGATATTTACACTTTTATTGAGAAAAACCGCACTATTGGAGACTGTTGTGAATTTATGGCATTGAAAGATAAAAATGACAATCTTCCTTGGCTCGACTGGACAGACACATTTCCTGACAGTGACACCATTTTCGCTTGGCAGTTTATACAGTATGAATTTCATACACAATGGGAGAAGATACATCAATACGCCAACCAAAACGGAATAAAGCTCATAGGAGACCTGCCTTTTTATGTTTCATACGACAGCTGCGATGTCAGAAACAACAAAGAACAGTTTTTGCTGGATGAAAACAATAAACCTCGCTGTGTTGCGGGTGTGCCCCCCGATTATTTTTCTGAAGAAGGACAGCTTTGGGGCAACCCAATTTATAACTGGGATATAATGAAAAAAAATGGATACAGTTGGTGGAAAAACAGGTTATCATATATGCTTACACTTTTTGACGGAGTAAGAATTGACCACTTCAGAGCGCTTTCTGAATACTGGTCAATTCCTGCCAATGCAAAAAGTGCCAAATTAGGTAAATGGGTTGCAGGTCCAAGAAATGATATGATTGACATAATAAAAGAAGCCGCAAAAGACAGACTTATTATAGCTGAGAATTTGGGTCATATTGATTTAAAAGTTAATTCGTTGCTTGAATATAGTGGCTTTCCCGGTATGTCAGTATTTCAATTTGGTTTTGACGGAAACACAAAAAACCCACACCTGCCTCACAACTATATACACAATCTTGTTGCATACACAGGAACTCATGACAATAACACTCTTTTGGGATTTATATGTGAGCTTGATAATTATACACGAAAGTATATGTTGGATTATGTCGGGTTTGGGGAGTCGGATTGGAATAAATGTTATGACACAATAATAAGAACAATGTATATGAGCTGCGCAAACCTACTTATTATGCCTATACAGGATATTTTAGGTTACGGCGCAGATACAAGACTTAATACACCAGGTAAACCAAACGGTAATTGGGGCTACAGAATAACAAAAGAACAGCTTGACTCCATTGATACCGAAAAATATAAACACCTTAATAATCTTTATGCAAGATAAAAAAAACTGTCTGCTTTTTATTTTTACAAAAACAGACAGTATTTTTTAATTGTTATAATACAGTTCGCAAATATTCTTTATGCCAAAATGCTTAAAATATTTTTCTTCAAGAGGTATCCAAGTATCCTTAAATTTATTTATTTCCAATTTACCATTACGAACAGCAATCGCTTCGATCTGCTTATCATATGAAATATCAAGAAAGATATGTAAATCGTAATAACCGTATAGCTCAGGATGACAGGAATATGAGCCTTCTATAATATTTACAGGTTTATAAGGCACTTTTATTTGTTCAAGCAGCATTTGAGTATGACAATCAAACGGAGAATACACAACATCCTTATTTTCTGACAGAGGCACTAATACCTCTTTTAAAAATCTTTCTCTGTCAACATTTCCTCCCGGCGAAGAAAGCCTGTCAAGTGTTCTCTGTTCGGGACGAAGAAAAAAATCATCCATACGAAAAATGTTACAGTCAAGATTATCTTTTAATAAATCTGCAAATGTCGTCTTACCTGCAGCGCATCTTCCGTCAATTGCTACGACAACACATTGTTTTTTAGCATATATTTTTTCAATCTCATGAATAACCAATTGCAAAAAAGTCTCCATCAAACAGCTTCCTCGTCATCATTCGGAGCATTTAACACCTCGTCTATCTCCTTTATTATTTCTTCCTTGCAGGATTGACTAATTATATAAACCGTGTCTTTCCAAACAAAATACAGATTTCCGCCTTTCTTATAAATAAATATATCCTCAAGCTTATTGCTGTTTACACCGCTCTTATAGAAAACAACCCTGTAATCCCAGTCACCTAAATCTTTTTTTTCAGTTTTGTCTGCTGTGTTGATACCATCGCGCAAGCTTGATACAAGAACATAATTGTAATGCTCTCCATTATTAACAGACAAAATATCGGTTTCAGGATCCTCGGCAAGATAAAATTCTGCATTTATATACGTATCCCATACTATATGATTTGTAAAGCTTTCAGTCTGTCCGCCGTAGACACCAGCAGTTGGAATCAAAAAGAAATAGGGAGCTGTAAAAAATGCAAGTATAAGTGAAATAACCCTTTTTATTCGCTTATTTTGACATTTATGAAAAGAAATAAATCTATTGAAAATATATATAAGCCCCCCTGAAACAATAACTGCAATAACCGTATAAATCAAAGAGTAAATATTATCGAAAGGGTTCTGCGCTATAGGAGCTGTTATATATTCGTAAAAGAAACCGTCTTCACCTAAAAATTGAGTTAGCAAAAGTAAAATGCCACCAAGTATATCAGCTATAAATCCAAATAAAAACACCCAAATTATTGTCTTTTTATAAAATAACAGCTTGTCTTCTATATGCACACACAACATTCCCATAAATAATATAAGACTGTCAAAAGCAAAATTTACAGGTATAACCAAAAGCCAAGTAATAGGAAATAAAAACAACAGCCATACCGGAAACATAATATTATACATTTTTTCTTCCTTTATTTTTTTCAATTCTTTTTCTCCTTTGCTGAAAAATAATAATAGTTATTGAATTATTCAAATAAATGTGCTATACTTTAAAATAAGAATATACTTAATAGAAAGAGGATCTTAGATTATGAAAAAAATTATAAGTTTAATTCTTATTTGTGTTCTCTGTCTTGTGTCGTGCGGCAAAAAAGATACCGATACAAACTATAAAACCAACGTAGCAGTTGATAACATTGCATCAAAGATATACGACATCATAGGCATTAAAGACCTTACTGAAGCAGATCAAAGCTGGATTGCTTTGAATATACCTATTGATCTGTCCTTAAGTACTGATTCGGCGATATTCATAAACACAACCGGAAAGTCAGACATATTCGGTGTATTTAAAGCCGACACCGAAGAGAATGCAAAAAAACTTCTTGAACAATCGGAAGAATACCTTGAAACTCTTGAGGCAAACTGGATGAGCGAGTATCTTGCCGAAGAACTTCCGAAAATAGAAAATGCAATAGCAAAAAAATGCGGTCTTTACGTTGTTTTCCTGATTGTTGATGATAATGTAAGAGATTTATCTGCCGCTGAATTTGAAAATATGCTTAAAGAATAAACACTATTAATTATTTTAACAAATGTTTATATGCATGTCAACTTAATCATGTAAATTTAGGAGGTACATATTATGAAAAAATCTAAAATTGTTGCTATTATTTTAGCCATCGCAGCTGTTGCTCTTTTGCTCATCCTCGGGACAACAGTTACAACAACCGTTCCCACCGGTCATACCGGTGTTGTGGTTACATTCGGACATGTTGAAGACTATGTTCTTGGTGAAGGTCTCCACTTCAAGCTTCCTTGGCAGCAAGTCATAAAAATGGATAACCGCACACAAAAATCACAGCTAAACTTTCAAGCATTTTCAAGCGATATACAGCAGGTAGACGTTGCATGTTCGGTAAATTTTAGTGTAGACAAAGAGACATCTCAGAATCTTTACAAGAATATAGGTGTAAGCTACTATACAACTGTTGTTGAACCGAGAATACTTGAAAATGTTAAATCCATCATTGCAAAATACTCTGCCGAAAATCTTATTCAGTCCCGCGAAACACTTTCCGGACAGGTAAAAGAAATACTCGGACCTGAAATGAAAGTCTATGGAATAGAAGTACTCAGTATTGCCATTGAAGATATAGATTTCACCGATGTTTTTACAAATGCTGTTGAAGCAAAACAGGTTGCTGAACAGTCCAAGCTTCAAGCAACTATTGAGCAGGAGCAGAAAAACATGGAACAGGAAGCTGATGCAAAACGTAAGGTTATTGCCGCCGAAGCAGAAGCTGAGGTTGCAAAAATACAGGCTGATGCAGACGCATATGCTGTTGAGGTTCAAGCTCAGGCAGAAGCCGAAGCTAACCAGAAGCTTGCGGCATCTCTCACAGATCTTCTCATTAAGTATAATGAAACATTACAGTGGAACGGTGAACTTCCTCAAATCGTCGGCAGTGATACTGTTCTCCCTGTAATTGATTGCGAAGACTTAACTTCTACTCCAGAAAATTAATTAAATTCTCAAATAATAAAACTCACCTTTTGATATGCCTCCAAATGCTAAACACTTTAGGGGGCATATTTTTTGTTGATTTACAAAGGTCGATAATTTTAAAGCGCTAACGCTTTCACTGATAACTTAAAGAAATATATTTTTCACTAAAACAATGAAGTAAATATCTTGAAATTAAAAGGAATAAGTTCGGTATTTTACCAAACTCATTCCCGGTTAACTTATTATTTTATTTTGTTTAAATCTTGGAGTTCACTTAATTCAGAGAACATTTTTCTTCCGACAAAATTTCATCATTCCATACAATTTAAGAAATACACATTATTAAGTAAAATTATCAATTGTTTGTAAACCTTTTTTAATTAAAAATTTTACCATCACGATATATAAACATTCCACGTCCCCAACCAATCGGCTCTCCTCTTTCAATACGATCGGCATAAGCACGTCGAAGAGAAGAATCTCTTGGTAAATCGGATACATTTCCTGTATAATGACAATCAAACAAACGCCAAACTTCACCATATCCGTTATAATTACCGGATTCGACAATCTTAAAATCATTACAAAACGCTGCAAGATTTGATGAAGGTGATAGAATTTTAAGATTCCAAGGATCAAGCAACCATGAATAACATGTAAACAAAACAGGTTGAGAGTCAAACTCATCAGCAAACATTTCGGCAGCGAGTCGATACGCTTCTAAAACATCTTTGTGGTCAAGCTTTGTTCCGGTACGCGGAATATGAACATTGATAGCCTTACTACCTGCAGGCAGTATTACATTATCAACTATAAATTCATCTTTTGTTGTGGTAATTTCAAATTGCAACCTTCCCAACGCAAAACGAATAAGTTCAAAAAATTTTGAAAACCATGATGCAACAAATGAGCCGTTAATTCCATGAACCAGCCTACACTCTTCCAGTTTGTAGCGTAAATCTAACATAGAGTTAAAATAAATGCTTTCATCTATTTCACGCTCAATATAGCGACAACGAAGTTTTTCTGCCATACAAAGATACATAAGCAGTGAAATAGTATATTGGTGAATATTAAGCGCCTTTCCCAATGCCCCAACATCTATTATCATCTGTTTATACGAACAGTGCTCACTCTCATCGTATTGCTGCAACAAGCAAGTAAACCAAGCAGATGCTGTTTTATCACCTAATATACGCTCAAATGCATCAACAAATGTTTTTTGAGCCTCTGAAGGAAAATTTAATTTACACATTAAATCCTGTATGTAATTCTTTTGTTCTATTAAATCAAGCATTTTTCTACTCCGTTTTACGCATTTAATTATAAATTATTTACTATAGTGAAGATTTACAAATTTTATAAGCTTTAACCAATCTTCTCTACTGAAATAGTGGAGTCCTTTTCTTAAATGATATCCTATATCACCATCAAAGAATTGGTCGCCGATTTGAGGTAATCGGTCTTCGTAAACAAATCCTTTTTTAAAAGCAGGACTTGATGCAACACAGTTAAGCATCTCCGAAACAGGATCAGCCCAAAGATCTTCCGACGCGCTTCCTATGCATACAAATCGGGGAGCAATCGAGGAAAGAAGATAATGCTGATCAAATGGCATATTAGCTTCATTGTTTATATACTTCTTATAGTTTTCGCAGAACCAGTGGGAAAATTTACTGTTTATAATTTCAACTGTTTCTCCGCATTTTTGTCTTGTTATAGCCGCCCCGGCACAACCGGAATCGTTAGAATATGCATATTTAAAGCGATCGTCTGTTGCAGCAGCAACGAGAGCTGTTTTACCAAGTCTGGAATGTCCGCAAACAATAGAACAATTAAAGTCAAGTACATCACCAAGTGTTTCTGCATAGTCCATTACGCGCTGTGCAGCCCATGCCCACATAGCGATCTTACCGGGATCATTACTCTTGCGCACACTATTTTCATATAATACACCTGCAAGACCGTTTGTAAAATCACCATTGTCAGATGTTATATCTTCATAGCAAAATGAAAGTACAGCAAATCCGTTGTCAACAAGCTCTTCAGTAGGCATATATCTGTCAGGTACTAAGTCTCTGAAATTTATATGTATAAAGAACGGATGCTTTTGGTTATCGGTAGGCAAAGTTGCATAAAATGGGAATGAAAAAGACTTTCCGTTTAAAATACAGTTAGCAGTAATTTTATATGCTATTGCCTTACCGGCACAAAAATTCGGTATTACCTTCTCTTTCACTTCCCATTCAATGCTATCGGGAAGCGGCGGCATATAACCATATTCTTCTTCAAATAATATCTCAAGCATCTCTTTACGAGTTCTAAGCTCGGGAAGATTTCTATCAAGCAACATTTTTTCAAACATATTGATCACCGATATAAAAGTTATTCTTCATCTAAACAGTTTGTAAGGTTAAGCGAGGGGAATAACTCACGCCATACATCTGTATGAGCTTCACAATCAAGAAAATGCGAAAATTTGCCGTCTTCACGAGGAGTTGAATTTTCGGTAAACGCTTTTGAAACAACCTCGATATATCCCGATTTCATGCTTTCACAAAAAGCTTTCCAACCATTTACCCACTCACCATTCAGCAACTCTTTGTTACGAGCCTCAAATTCAGCCATAATTTTAGAAGCTTCGTCTTTTGTAGGAATTTCTATTCCACAAGAATTATTCTTTAACGGAGAGAACTCGATCTCATTTGTTTTTGTATCATAGTTGACCGTTAAGCTTGTATGCCATCCCTCGAATTCGTGGTTCATTACAAAATGAAAATTACCTTGTCCGTAAAGAATATGACCGCCATTGTAGTTTTCATAACAGCCAATACAATGGCTGTGCTGACAAAGGATAACATCAGCACCGTTTTTAATCATTGCATGGCAAATCTTATGTAATCTTGGTGATGGATATCTGCAAAATTCCTTACCGCCGTGATAAATAACTATTACTCTGTCACACTCTTCTTTTGCTTTTCTTATATCCTCTATAGTATCATATTCATCATAAGGTCTCGACCCCATTCTGTTGTTGAGCGCATAAGAATATTCATGTTCGCAAACAGCTATTAAAGCTATTTTTTCACCATCTTTTTCAATAATAAGGTTTTTACGCGCATCCTCGTAATTATCTCCAAATCCGGTATACATAATTCCGTTTTTTTCAAGCGCCTCCAATGTGTCTCTTATTCCCTTTTTGCCGAAATCAAAAACATGGTTATTGCTAATACCGCAGCAGTCAACACCTAAAGTTTTCAAAACCTCAGCTGTCTCTACGGGAGCCTTCAAAGCGGGACCGTATTTATCTATTTTTTCAGGGTGGTCTGTTAATGCGCATTCAAGATTGACAAAACAAAAATCATTGTTGTCAAAAATAGAAACAGCATTTCCAAAAAGCGTGGAAATATCCTTTAATTTAAATAACGCAGAGGTGTTGTCAATGGGACAAACATCCCCAAGCAAAAGCATTTTCATAGTAAAACCCCCATTTAATTTTTACATTTTAATAACTAAGGACATAATAATACTATTTCAAAGCAATGTCAATACACTATTTTAAGCAAAAGAATTAAAAAAATCACAATTTTATTTTTCGAAGAATGAAAAATATAAAAGTTTATTACAGGACATATCTGTTGGGGACTGTTACAAATCATTATGATATCGACATTAATCGGCTTTTTCCGGCTGTTACGAACCATTTAGATGCCAACTTAAAGTTGGTCTTTTGTAAAGTCTATGAGCCGTAAAAGTTCATTTTGTTTTTCTCGGAGTTTAGGTATTAACTCTAAACCTCGTTTATTCTTTTGAAGAAAAGCATAGAGGTTAAAGTATCTGTACCAAAGTCCGTATAAAAACCGTATTTCTTTTTGCAATTCTTCTCTGCTCATATTACTGCCACCTTTCTTTTTTAGCAACAGCAATTATATTCGAAAAGCTTTAAAAGTCCAGAGGAATTTAACCGTGCCACGCATAATACATCCCTTGAGAATTCAAAGAAGCCAAATTATCTTTGTTAATCCACGGATATCTCTCGGTCGCAACTTTATTTGCATCAATTTTTAGGGTTTCCGTATTAACATCCCAATTCGAATAATATATTTTCCAAAGAATATCATCACGTACTTGAATAATATACTGTGATATTTTTTCAATATCCGTTCCTGAAAGGTTGGGTATAGAATTCATCAACTTATTATCAAGTGGCATTTCAAATTTTTTGCCCCACTCCAACGATCGCTTTAAGGCAAGATTTAAGACCCTATAATTTTCAAAAATATCATCTTGATTTTTAAATTTGGCATTGCGGTCAAGAATAGGATTTTTGATTTCTTCAACCACCATTGTGCCTACATGATATTTTCCCTCATACAATTCTATTTTGCGTCCAACCCATAATGTGTGGGGATAAATATTTGGAGTCAAAAAATTTACATAACAACTATGTGGTTGCTCATAAATCATATCGTTTCCGTCGAGTGTTTGAAAGCAAAGCGAAGTTAAATAATCTTCTCGAACAGCACAACATCCACGATAGTTTTTGCCGAAGGGATTTTTTAAATGTCGTGTATTTGTAACAGTTACTACCGCATCGGGATTGTTCAAGTCTATAGGAGTTATTTTCTCTCTTGCAATTCTCAAAAAACGAAACATAGTCTCACCGCCTTAATTAAATTATAACATAACATAAACAAATAAGCAATATTAACACGTTTCGGTCGTTCGAATCCATCTTGACGGAGATTTTAGTGATATTCCGCCGTCGGCGGAGTAATATTTTATTGCTTTGATTTGACTGTATTTATTGAAGATATTAGCATTACACGAATACTCGCACAAGCTGAGTCAAGATTTTTATAGGTTTCTTCATCAATATAATCTGTTTTATACAAAAGTTCAAGCCAATAGCCTGTTTCGTTGGCTTCTTTGAGGGCTATCTGGAGTTTTGATACAAAGTCGGCCTTGCCGTGTGCATACTGCGCTTCACGAATATTTGCGCCGATTGAGGTACCGCTTCTGCCGATTTGGTTGGAGATTATATTCTCTTTTTTGAGTTTAAGTTCTTTGACGAGATTAATAATAGATACGGCGAAGTCTAATGACATATCACGCAGTTTGCTTTCGGACATTTGTACCACTCCTTATATTTTTATTATACTATAGTCTTTAGTGAGGTTCAAAGCTTAGGTTTTAAGTGAAGTTGCGGCGTTGCCGCAGTGAAGTTATGGCTTACGCCATAATGAAGT
>JAZRIJ010000005.1:0-17811 GCA_045645205.1 Eubacteriales bacterium | reverse complement strand
GCTGTCGGTCGGTGCAAGACGGTGTGAAAGGATATAGGGAAGCCTCGTTCCCGAGCAGAGCCGCAGAAAGGCGACAAGTAAGCGGCTACGGTTTGTCTCGTTACCATGACAAAAGGCTTGATTGAGTCTTGATGAGTTGACTGTTAACTTTGGTTAACGGTAAACAGGGTGGTACCGCGATAACTTCGTCCCTGAGGTCAGATAATGACTTCGGGTTTTTTTATTTTAATTTTGCCGTTGAAGTTGTACGGCGTAGAGAGGATATGTGTTATGAAACAGATCAAAATTGCAGACAAGACACTTTGCAGAGATGACAGGACTTTTAGTTTTAAAGAAAGGCTTGAAATTATAAGGCAACTCGAAAAGCTGCGTTGCGACATAATCGAGCTTCCCGAGATAGCAAATGCAAGAACGGATATTCTGCTTGTGCGTACAGCTTCTTCTTTTGTAAAGAATAGTATTATTTCCGTTGCGGCGGGAAGCAATGAGCAGTCCATTGATGATGCGGCGGCGGCTTTGAGCGTAGCGGCAAGGGGCAGAATACGTATCGAAGTTCCAACATCTGCTGTTGGTATGGAATATTTTATGCATAAGAAGCCTGAAAAAATGGGCGAATGGGTAAAGTATGCCGTAGAAAAGGCTGTTTCTGTTTGTTCGGACGTTGAATTCTGCGCTGTTGATGCAACAAGAGCAGAGCCCGAATTTCTTATAGATTTAATAAAGACCGCCGTTGAAGCAGGAGCAAAGACCGTATCGGTATGCGACAGCGCGGCGGGAATGTTACCCGATGATTTTGCAAGCTTTGGCAAGAGAATTGCCGAAGAAGCAGGTGTTGCTGTCGGTGTTGATTGCTCGGACAAGAACGGACTTGCTTGTGCAGAGGCTATTATGGCTGTAAGGCAGGGTGTTTCTATGGTTAAAACCACTGTCGGCGGTGATGCTGTTCCTTTTGAGACTTTTGCCGGAATGGTTAAGAACTGCGGAGATAATTACGGTTTTTCGGCAGGTATAAGTTATACCGAGATGCGACGTATTTTGGGTCAGATCGGCTGGATATGCTCTGAAAAGAAGTCTGAAAAGAGCGTATCTTCCGTATCAGTTGAGGAAATTGGCATAAGACTTGATGCAAAGGACGATATTACGGCAGTTGCGGCGGCGGTTGCAAAGCTGGGTTTTGATCTTTCCGACGAGGACAACAAGCGTGTTCATGAGGAGGTTTGCCGTGTTGCAGAGAAGAGAAGTGTGGGCGCAAAGGAGCTTGACGCCATTGTTGCTACCGTTGCATTGCAGGTTCCCGATTCTTACAGGCTTGAAAATTATGTTATAAATAACGGTAATATTATCAGCGCAAGCGCGCAGATAACCTTGAGCCGAGACGGAAAGACATTGCAGGGGATTGCAATCGGCGACGGACCTATAGACGCAGCATTTGTTGCAATAGAACAGATAATCGGCCACAGATACGAGCTTGACGACTTTCAGATACAGTCAATTACCGAGGGTAAGGAAGCTGTAGGGTCAGCATTGGTCAAACTTCGTTTTGAGGGAAAGCTTTACTCCGGAAACGGTATTTCAACCGATATTATCGGCGCGAGTATTAGAGCGTATATCAGCGCTGTAAATAAGATAGTTTACGAAGAACACAACGCTTAGGTGAAAGGAGCAATATAATATGAAGCTTTCATTTTCAACAAAGGGCTGGCATGACAGCAGTTTTAATGATTTTTGTGAAATAGCAGAGACATTAAAATTTAAGGGCATTGAACTGCATAACATAAATAACAGACTTTTTACTGACAGAGACGGCGCGTTTCATGATTACTCTGCGGCTTCGACTTTGAGAATGCTTTACGATAGGAAGCTGACTATTCCATGTATTGATATTGTAAGTGATATTTCGGTTGCTTTAGAGACGGATTGTGCGCGGAAGGAGATAGACAGATGCTTTGAAATTGCACAGTTTTTGCATATTCCCTTTATTCGTCTTAAATCGCGAACAGACAGTGAAAACGGAATTGTATGCGCCGAAGAGTTTATCAAAACGATTCTGCCGGACGCAGAAGAAAGCGGAGTAACCCTTTTGCTTGAGACATCTGGACTGTTCCGCAATACGGCAACACTCCGCAATATGCTTGAGAGCTTTGCATCAGACAGTCTTGGTGCTTTGTGGAATCTTTCCGAGGCTTATGCCGAGGAAAAAGATCCCGAGGTTATTATCAAGAATTTGGGCGCGTATATCAAACACGTTCATTTTAACGATGTTACAATTGAGAATAACGAAAAGCAGTTTTGCTTGGCAGGAGAGGGAGAGTTGCCCATTAAAGATATTATGAACGCTCTCCGCAGTGTAAACTATGACGGCTTTATCTCTCTTGTGTGGGATCCTATGTGGTGCGAAGAAATAGACGATATGGAAATTATCTTTGCACAGTTTACCCACTATATGAAGCAGTTCTCCGACACCTCAAAGGGAGAAAAGAACTTTTACTACAACAGAGCCCATACGGGAAGATTCAGCTGGAAAAAGGATGATCTTATAGACCTTACATTTTCACAGGTGCTTGACAGACTTGTGGAGGATTTTCCCGACCAGTATGCTTTCAAATATACAACACTTGATTACACAAGAACCTACAGCGAGTTCAGAGATGACGTTGACACGTTCGCGCGCGCACTTATATCATTGGGGGTTAAGGCGGGCGATAAGGTTGCCGCTTGGGCATCAAACGTTCCTCAGTGGTTTATTGCATTTTGGGCAACAGTAAAGATAGGTGCTGTTCTTGTTACGGTGAATACGGCGTATAAGATACATGAGGTGGAATATTTGCTTCGTCAGTCGGATACACACACTCTTGTTATGACTGAGGGTTCAAAGGATACAAATTACGGTGAGATAGTTGCAAAGCTTTGCCCCGAGCTTGAAGCAACAAAGCCCGGCAAGCCATTGCACAGCAAGAGACTGCCTTTCCTGCGTAACGTTATTACCGTAGGCTTTACACAGAAGGGTTGTATGACATGGAATGATGCGCTGAAAAGAGCTGACGAGGTTCCCGTTGAAGAGGTTTACAGAATGGCGGCTCTGGTTGACAAGGATGATGTATGCAATATGCAGTATACATCGGGTACAACAGGCTTCCCTAAGGGCGTTATGCTTACCCACTATAACGTTGTAAACAACGGTAAGTATATCGGCGATCACATGGATCTGTCAACCGCTGACAGAATGATGATACAGGTTCCCATGTTTCATTGCTTTGGAATGGTGCTTTCAATGACAGCATCTATGACCCACGGTACGACAATGTATCCTCTGCCTTATTTCTCACCCAAGCCGGCATTAGCTTGTATCCACAACGAGCATATTACAACGTTTAACGGAGTTCCTACAATGTTTATTGCTTTGATGCAGCACCCCGATTTTGAAAAGACCGATTTTTCATATATCAGAACGGGTATTATGGCAGGGTCTAACTGTCCTGCAGACCTTATGAAAAAGGCTGCCGAAGAAATGAACATGAAGGAGATAGTATCAGTTTACGGTCAGACAGAGGCATCTCCCGGTTGTACAATGAGCAGTTATTATGATTCACTTGAAGTAAGAACCGAAACTGTCGGTTCAGCATTTGCAAACGTTGAGTGCAAGGTTATCAATCCCGAAACAGGCGAGGAATGTGCGGATGGAGAAAACGGCGAGTTTGTTGCAAGAGGCTATAATGTTATGAAGGGATACTACAAGATGCCGGGAGCAACTGCGGCCGCTATCGACGCTGACGGTTGGCTTCATACGGGCGATCTTGCTTGCCGTACACCTGAGGGCAACTACAGAATTACAGGCAGACTTAAGGATATGATCATCAGAGGTGGTGAAAATATTTATCCAAAGGAGATAGAAGAGTTTATTTATACTTGTCCAAAAGTAAGCGACGTTCAGGTTATTGGCGTACCCGATCAAAAATACGGAGAGGAAATCATGGCTTGCATTATTCTGAAAGAGGGAGAGAGCATGACCGAGGATGAAATGAAGAAATATATAGGGGACCATATGGCAAGACACAAGGTGCCGAGATATATTGATTTTGTTGATTCTTTTCCCATGAATGCTGCAGGTAAGATTCAAAAGTACAAGATGCGTGAAAATGCTGTAGAAAAACTGGGACTAAAGAAAGCGTAGAAAAATGTTAGATAACAAATATTATGTTATAGATGCCCATTGCCATATCTATCCCGAAAAGATTGCGTCAAGGGCGGTTGCGGGAACGGATAATTTTTACGGAGAACATTCGTTTGGTTCGGGAACAGTTAAAAATTTGCTAGAAGTGGGGAATGAATCTGGTATAGACCACTATATTGTGCAGTCGGTGGCGACAACTCCCATCAGGTTAAGAGTATCAATGAATTTATTGCAGAAAGTGTTACAAACAGCAAAGATAAAATGACAGGTCTTGGCACACTTCATCCCGATAGTCCTGATATTTTGGGTGATTTAAGGCATTTAATGGAGCTGGGACTGAAAGGTGTTAAGCTCCACCCTGACATACAGCAATTTAAGATAGACGATTATCGCTGTCTTAAGATATACGAGCTGTGCGAGCAGCTTCAACTGCCCATACTTATGCATACGGGTGATCACAGATATGATTATTCAAATCCAAACAGACTTTTGCCAATTATGGAAATATACACCGATCTGACGGTTGTTGGCGCACATCTTGGCTGTTGGTCTGTGTGGGAAGAGGCGGCAGAAAAGCTCTCATGTTTGCCTAACCTATATGTTGACTGTTCATCAAGTCTGTACTTTCTTGACAGTGAGAAGGCAAAAAGAATAGTACATTCCTACGGAGTTGATAAGGTATTGTTTGGAACAGACTATCCCATGTGGGATCCAAATAAAGAGTTTGAACGTTTTTTTAAATTAGGTCTGACAGAAGAGGAAAACAAAAAAATATTTTGTGAAAACGCAAAAAAACTTTTTGATATAAAACTATAACACAAAAATGAGCTGTTACAAAATTTATCAGCTCATTTTTGTGTTATTTAGTATTTCTATATCGTATATGTCATAGAAGCTTATAGGTATACCTACGGTCAAAATGTTTTTGCTTGGTAAAATGCTTGCTACTCTGCCTTTTTTCTTTTTGTAAATGCCATCGGAATAGTATGTTATTTCGACAATATCTCCTGATTTTACTGTATGAAGCTTTCTGTCTATTTCTTCTATTCTGTCAATCATAAGCTCAAATTTGGGTGTTATGACTTTCTCTTTTTCTCTGTATGCTGCGTCAAGTCCTCTAAGGGGGCTGAACGGCGCAAATATTTTTGCTCTTTCACTTCTCACCGGATTTGTGTCCTCCTATCTGTCTGTTTCTTTCTTTTGCTGTTGCAAAACCCTCAAGATCTCGCGCTTTTAATATTGAGTTTTTGCCATATTTTTTTCGTATTTTGTTTATTGTTTTCATTTGTGTGTTTTCCTTGTTTTTGGCGTTTGTATCGGTAAAGAAATTAAGTTGTTCACAGATCTGTTTTTCAACATTGTTAAAGCATATGCTGACTTTTCTTACCTGTCTTTTTATGTCAACTACCTTGGGGTATATTTTTTCTATTCCCTTTATAACATCACTTACAGCATTGGTAGGACTGTAAAATTTATATGTTCCTCGGTTAAAGTCTCGCTCTTTTCCCTCGTAAACTACTTCTAAGGTTATAGACTGCGCCGTTACGTTTTTATCAAAAATATCCATACATAGCTGTTCACTCATTTCTTTTGTTATAAGTAAGCTTTCAGCGTAGGTATAACCTCTCGGCAATATCTGCGAGGTGCTGTAGGAATGGTTTTTTGTTTTATAGTTTTTTATATCATCTATTGTTGTAGGCTCTCTGCCCCAAGCGTGATCAATATATATTTCAGCGTCAATGCCTAATTTTTTGTACAAAGTCTCCTCGGGATAGTGCGCCAGATCGCGCATAGTATATATTCCGTACATTGCAAGTCTGTTTGCAATACCGTTGCCGATATGCCAAAAATCTGTTATTGGTTTGTGGTCCCAAAGTGTAGCTCTGTATGTCTCCTCGTCTAAAATTCCCATAAAATCCGGACTATGCTTTGCGGTTATATCAAGAGCAATTTTTGCAAGGTATAGGTTTGTGCCGATACCGCAGGCGGCAGGTATGCCCGTTGTATTATAAATATCACGCCGTATAGTATCTCCAAGTTCGTGAGCAGTCATTTTATAAAGCGGCAAATATTTTGTTACATCCATAAACACTTCATCTATGGAGTAAACGTGTATATCGTCTTTTGAAATATATTTCAGATAGACACCGTATACCTCAGCTGAGTATTCAATATATTTTCTCATACGAGGAACTGCCTTGATATAGTCAATATTTTTTGGTATCTCATAAACTCGACAGCGGTTTTTTACCCCTAATTTTTTCATGGCAGGTGTTACTGCAAGGCATACGGTTGTTTCACGTCTTTCACTGTCTGCGACAACAAGACGTGTCGTCATGGGGTCAAGACCCCTTTCCACACATTCCACTGAGGCAAAAAAGGACTTTAAGTCCATACAAATATACTGTTCTTTGTAATTGTTATCCATAATAAAACTTCAGTAAAAATAAAAAATTAACATAGTAAACCCACAGCACTACTATTATGAACTAAAAATGATTATTTTTCTCCCCCAAGGTCAAAATTTTTTTAAGAAGAATGATTATTATTCATACAACTCATGTTTACAATTATATATTGACTGAAAAGTCGAAATATGGTATAATTAATACATATATAATATGCAAGATTTAAGGGGTTTAAATTAATTTGAAACGCTATCTTGAAAGAATATACGGAGAAAGCCGTGATAAATATTACTCTTTACTCCGTGATGATATAAAAAACGGAAACAAAAGGTTTATAATTACCGTAAATCCTGAAATATTGGTTATGTCAAGAAGTGATAAGCAGATAGAACAGATGCTTCTTTCTGAAAATACAAGTCTTGTTCCCGATGGTATTGCGGTTGTCAAGGCGTGTAAGATGCTTGATATTGGGGTTACCGAAAGAATAGCAGGAGTTGAAACAGCCGAATTTTTGTTAAAAGAGTTAAACGAGCAAAAAAAGTCTCTTTATCTTTTTGGGGCAAAGGCTAATGTAATTAAGATTTTAGCCGAGAAAATAGGTGTTGAGTACCCGAATATTCAGCTTTTGGGATATACAGATGGCTACATTGACGACAAGGATGGCGTATTTGAAAAAATTGCATACTTAAAGCCCGATGTATGTATGGTTGCTTTAGGTGTTCCTGCTCAGGAGAAGCTGATATATAAGCACCTTTACAAGTTTGACAGAGGATTATTTATTGGGGTAGGCGGTAGCTTTGATGTTCTTAGCGGTACAAAGTCAAGAGCTCCGAAATTTTTCTTAAAGAACAACATTGAATGGCTTTACAGAATAGTAAAGGAACCCAAGAGACTGAAAAGATTTTATAACAATAATATAAAATTTTTGTTTGCCGTAAAAAAGCAGAGCAAGTAGTTGCTCTGACTTTATCCAAAAAAGAGGAAGTGATATTTTGAAAAAAAATAAAGAACAGTTTAAAAGATTGTTCAGGTTGTTTTTGGCAGGTTTACTTGTTTTTTTTCAGACATCAGTTTTTGCAATTACTTGGATAACAAGCTATAATGAGCTTATAGTGCTCCCTTTTGTACAAAAAGGTAACTGGTTCATTTATGCTATATTTGCTCTTTTGCTTCTTACCTTTCTTCATTCTTTTGACGGTATAAAATACGGAAGATACCGAAAATCAAATGTTATAATATCTCAAGCAATTGCAACGGTTTTTGCTTCATTTTTTATTTATTTAATTATAGTATTGCTTTCTGCAGGATTTGTTACGGTAGTTCCTCTGCTTGTTATGGCAGTTGTAAATATAGTAATATCATTTATATTTACTCTAATCGGAGACTTGTGGTTTGGAAAGATATTTCCTGCAAGAAAAATACTTATAGTATATGATGAATATTCTCCGGAGATTTTTATTGAAAAAATTAAGACACGAAAAGATAAATTTGTTCTAAAGCAAGTTATAAATGTAGCCGAGGGACTTGAAAAAGTTGAACAAGCTGTCAAAGAAGCCGAGGGGGTTATTATTTATGATGTTCATGCTGAAATGAGAAATAAGCTTTTAAAAATATGCTTTGAAAACGATATTCGTGCTTATGCAACAACTAAAATTTCTGATGTTCTTGTAAGGGGTGCCGAATGTATTCATCTGTTTGATACACCTTTGTTGCTGTATCGAAACAACGGAATGACTATTGAACAGCGGTTCGTAAAAAGAGCAATGGATATTATAGTATCTTTAATTATTTTGGTGCTTTCCTCTCCTTTTATGATTATATCTGCAATAGCTATTAAAGTCAGCGACGGAGGTCCTGTATTTTTCAGGCAGGAAAGATCGACTATAAACGGAAAAGTTTTTAGAATACACAAGTTCAGAACAATGATAGTTGATGCTGAGAAAAATGGTTCTCCCATTCCGGCGCAGGACAATGACCCAAGAGTTACGCCTGTAGGAAAAATTCTTCGCGCATCAAGGCTTGATGAGTTACCTCAGATTTTTGATATATTTGTGGGGAATATGAGCCTTGTAGGTCCTCGGCCAGAAAGGGTTGAACACGTTGAACAATATACAAAGGAAGTTCCCGAATTTCAGTACAGGCTCAAGGTTCGCGGCGGTCTGACAGGTTACGCACAGCTATACGGAAAGTATAATACTCATCCTTACGACAAGCTTCAGCTTGACCTTATGTATATTCAGAATTATTCATTGCTTCTTGATATAAAACTTATTTTGATGACCGTTAAGATAATGTTTATGAAAGAAAGCACAGAAGGATTTACTTCCAAAGATAATGATATGTAAAAAATTGGTGTGTCTGAAATAAATACACACCAATTTTTTGTTGGTATATGAAAACCACCGGCTTAGCCGGTGGTTATGATTTTGGTTAAAGTTTTAATATTCGACGCTGTATATTGACAAAGTGTTAATAAAGTGTTATTATTAATACATAAAATATAAATAGGAGGATTTACACTATGCCTTTAGGTTTATCTCTTACACTAATACTTATGGTATTAGGTGTTGTATCATCCCTTATTTTAACCATAATATTCTGTTTTACTGTTGTTCCAAACAAAAAGCGCGATTCTCTCAAGGGGTTTGGAAGATTTCTTAACGATTTATTTAACTTTAGAGGCTTGTTAATTGAATCTATCGTAAAAACCCTTTATGTTTTTATAACAGTAACATTTGTTGTGGTTGGTTTCTTTATGCTTTTTGCAGTTAATACAAGCGAAAACATTTTCACCGGTGAAACGACTACCGTATGGTACGGCTGGATAGGTCTTATTTCAATGATAGTAGGTCCTATCGTTACACGTCTTATATTTGAAGGATTGATGCTTTTTATTCTTTTGGTTAAGAATACTATTCAAATTAACAATAAGTTGAAGGATCAATACAGTGTTGATGAATGTTCTAAGAAAGAGAAAAAGCATCATAAACAAGCTCCTGTAACTCACGCTGTTGTTACTCCGCCACAGCCTAAGGAAGAGGCTCAAACATTATCTGAAACGCAGGAATAAATGAGTAAACTATATAAAAGGGCTGAGTCAAATGCTTAAGAAAGAATTTGACTCGGTCTTTTTATATAATCATAACTATCAGTTTAGTTAAATTCACAGTAATATTGAGCAATTTGTTCTTACATATTAGGTATTTCCGTCGTTTAGTATTATATCAGCAATGGTGCTGCCCAGTAAAGCAGCGCAGTTTTTTGCCTCGGTTATGGTATTCCCGCAGGTTCCTATTTCAATAAGTATTGAACCTGGGGCGTGCTCTGCGTTAAAGCTTGCGGCACGGAGGTTAAGGGGACGCATAATATTCCCGTATTGTTTGATCAGCTTTGACTGGAAGATAGATGCAACGGTAAGATTGTCAAGCCATCCGGGGTGGTCAGCGCCGGAGGAGTTTGTACCTACAACAAACATTGCCTGTGCTGTTGGTATTCCGTCTATATCAACAATAGGTTTTATTTTTTCGTTATTCTCTCTGATTATGGAATCCCTGTGTACATCAAAAACGTATTGAATTGATGGATACCTTTTCAAATATTCTAATATTTGTTTTTCGGAAAGGTCGTAGCTGTCGGAATAACTTTGAGCATCAAACATTGTTTCACAGTGAAGCGTGGGCACACCTTTTTTGTTTAACTCTTCCGCAAGAATCTTGCCTACGGCGACTACATTAAGTGATGTATCCTGTGAACGCGTCGGTGTGTTTGCGGTATATGTATTTATACTGTCGGGGAGATAACATTCTGTTCCGTGAGTATGGACTATAAGAACAAGCGGTTGTTTGTCTGAGTTGCTCGATACTGCTTTGGAATATCTAAGCGGATAATCTGACTGTGCAAGCAGGTTTATATCGGGTGAATATTTACTTTCATTGCGAAAAATAAGATTATTGGAGGTTTGATTTTCGCTCATGTCAAGACCGATAACGGGGAATACTCCATTGGGTAGAGTAACGGAAGGTTCGTTTGGCGGAGTAGTATCCGAGGGGGGCTGTGTTTCGGGAGAGTCTTGTCCATTTGGTTGATTTGTTTCCTGTGGAGGAATGTTGTTATATATCGTAAATGCAAGAGGTAATTCATTTGCTTTCGGTAAATTTATGTATTCATAGGGATAATTTTGTTGCTGTTTGGGCAGGTTGTAATAACCAGACATATCTGCTGATACCCCTAAGCCTGCTGAAGTAACCTCATTAAAAGCCTTGTCAGCAGGAAAACATAACACTGATTGAAGTGCAATAAGTGTAAATCCAAAAAATGACACTAAACACAAAGCTATTTTTGTAATTCTTTTAATCATAACATCCTCCTTAATATAACAGACCGAGGTCAAAATCTGCCTCGGTCTATTATATTAATCAGAGATAATTATTATGCTTAAGAGGTTAGAACGTATTATTTAAAATTTGTGTTTCATACCATATTTTAAATGTTATTAATATGCCGTACAAGTTTTTTTGTTTTGTGATGTTTAGTTTGAAAATGCGTTGTTTATTGATTTTGAAATAATGTTTGAAAGAGAAGAAACAACGGTATCGCTCTCATTCAGTGTAACAAAAAAGCTTTTGCCGTTTTCAAGAACCTCTGTAAGTTCATCGCTTATGTCATAGACTTCAGCTTTTTCGAGTGCATCATAAACCAATGTTGACGAGCTTACCATTGTGGGTACACCTATCGCAATAACAGGGACTCCCAATGTGTTTTGGTTTATAGCTTTTCGTTTGTTGCCAATTCCCGAACCCGGTGCAATACCCGTATCGCATATCTGTATAGTTGTTGCCAATCTGTCTACGCTTTTTGATGCCAATGCATCCACAACTATAATAAGATCCGGAGATATACTGTCCGACGCACTTTTTATAAGCTCATAGGTTTCAATACCTGTTTGTCCGAGAACCCCCGGGGAGATTGCGGCAATACTTTGTTTTTCCAGCATCTTGAAAAGGTTTTTATCGTAGTCTTTTATATGTCTTGTAACGGTTATGCCTTTAACAGTAAGCGGTCCTATGGCGTCGGGAGTAATATAACGGTTTCCCAGACCTGCAACAAGAATGGTGTAATTCTGTTTGTTTTGAAGATGCTTGTTTGTGAGCTGTCTAATTTTTTCGGATACTGTATTAATAATGCTGTTAAAGTCGTTGTCCAAAAGGTTCCACACTTTTCCAAAACTTACTGTAATGTAGGTTCCCATAGGTTTTCCGAGTTGTTTTTCTCCCTCAGTGTTTAGTACGTCTATAATGCTGATTTCGCTTTTGTCGTTTTTTTCGATGCTGACAGAGATACCCTCCACGGTCTGTTCTTTTTCAATGATTGGACTCTCGGTCGCAAGGTCAGTTCGAATATAGCTTGAATTTTTCATAGGTTTTACCTCTTGTTAAAAATATAGCATATTTTATTTATTCTCAATTAACAAAGAATTATGTGAAAAATAAACTTATTAGATCCAAATTGAAAAAAAATATAAAACAATTTAAAATAACTCTTGAAAGTTTTTTGTTTATGTATTATAATTATACAGATAAAATTAAATTGTTGTGCGAAATAGCCAAAAAGAAAGTCTGCAATTGTGCAAATGGCTAAAAGTTTAAAAATCGTGTGGAATACCGTTGATAAAAACATAAAAATATGTTAAAATTATATGGTAATTAAGCGGTTTTTTGTGTTGAACAAATAAAGAAAACAAAATTTCTTTTTTGAATAGAGACAAATTTTCACGCAAACAATGGAAAATCAATTACAAATTTCATTTCTTATGAGGGGGCTTACCTAATGAAAAGAATATTGGCGCTTACATTATGCCTTATTATGCTCGTTCCGCTTTTTGTAAGCTGTGGAAGCAAAGATGATGAGGATTACGGTGCTGTTATCCGTACCTACATGACATCCGACATTTATAACTTTGACCCGATCTACGCATATACAGATGATGCGGCTACAAAGATTATGGGTATGATTTATGAAGGTCTTTTTCGTCTTGACAAAAATGGCAAGGTAGAAAAGGCGCTTTGTAAGGATTATAAAATAATTGAAGATGAAGATAACAACATTTACAAGATGCAGGTTACTATTAACAATACAGGATGGAGCGACGGCAGAGAGGTAACTGTTGACGATATTGTATTTGCATGGAAGAGAATACTCGATCCTGAATTCTCCTGTAGTGCAGCTCCTATGCTTTTTGATATTCAGAATGCAAAGAATTACAAGAATGGTGACTGCTCGCCTGACGACGTTGGTCTTTACCCTGTAGATACAAAGGTTCTCGAAATTTACTTTGACGGACCTATTAACTATGATCTGTTTATAGAAAATCTTGCTTCGCCTTTGTTGGTTCCGTTGCGTGAGGACATTCTTGCAAAGGCTGAACAGTGGGCCTCAAACGTTGCTATTATGGCAGGTAACGGTCCGTTTGCAGTTCGTTCTTTTATGCCCGGTCAAAAGATGGCTCTCCAACGTAACATATATTATTACCGTAATATAGAAAAGGATGCTGAAGATAAGGTTGTAAAACCTTACCGTATATACATTAATCTTAATGAAGATGCAAGTGCACAGTTGGATTCATACGATGCGGGAACTGTATTCTACAACTCCGAAATTGCATTTGAATCGAGAGAGTCATGGGCTTCAAGCGCAAAGATTGTAGATATGCAAAATGTTCACACATACTACTTTAATACAACAAATGAAATATTTGCAAAGAAAGAGGTAAGACAGGCGCTTTCTATGGCTCTTGACAGAGAAGCTATCGCGGATATGGTAGTATTTGCAGAGGCGGCGACAGGTCTTATTACCGACGGTGTGTTTAATACATCAAGAAAGAATAGCTTTAGGGAAGAGGGCGGCGACCTTATCAAAACAACAGGTAACATTGACGGCGCAAAGGCTCTTCTTAAGAATGTAAAACTTGAAAATAAAGAATTTACTATTACAGTAAGAAACAATGATGTTGATGTTGCTATTGCAAATTATGCAAAGGATGTTTGGGCACAACTCGGCTTTAGTGTTAAGATAGAAAAACTTGGCGCAAAGAAGATGACTACAGAAAACGAATACGAAGTATATGTTGATGAATTTGAACAGGCATTCAAACAGGGGGACTTTGATGTTGCTGGAATTGACCTCCAGATGCTCTCTACAGATGCATTTGCTACGCTTGCAGGTTTTGCTGTAGGTTATTCGGGTACGGCTCTTAATCTTGCCAACCCTGAAGAGGGGGGTTGGGATCTTAAGCCTGGTGTAACAGGCTACAACAGCGAGGAATATAATGCAAAAATTGAAGCTGCTTACAATGAAAAGTTTGACAGAGCGGTAAAGACAAAGTATCTCCACGAGGCAGAGGAAATTCTTCTCGAGGATATGCCCGTAGCTCCTCTCGTAACGTTGCAGAATGCATACGTTTCAAGTAAGAAGTTCAGCAAGTTCTCATTTGACTACTACGGTTGCCCCGTAATGACGAAGGCTAAGCTTAAGAAATATGAGCTTTATACAAACGTTGAAGACGAAGAGCAAGAATGATAATTAAATAAACAACGGCCGGGGCAATATTGCTTCCGGCTGTTTGGATTATGGGGGAATAATATGCTTACTGACAGAGATGATATAAAAATATTTATACTGTATCTTTTGAATAGTGTAGGGTATCCTCTTGAGTACGAGGTTTTGCACGATATGTCGGTACAGGACAGTTTTATTACATCATTTGATTTTATTGAAGCGTTTGACGAGCTGTTGGTAAACGAAGCTATTGTTAGCGAAGAAAAAAATGGCGGAAGCATAAAAGATATTATTACGATTACCGAGAAGGGAAAACATATTGCAGATACTCTCAGTAGTAGGCTTCTCTCCAGTGTGCGCGAAAAAGCTTTGAAAAGCGCGCTCAGACTTTTGTCATTTAAAAAAAGAGGAACTAAGATAACCTCCGATGTTACTCAGCTTCCTCACGGTAAGTATGAGTTTAAATGTGCTATAAAGGATAATAGCGGAGACCTTATGGAGCTTAAAGTTACTCTTGAGAATCCCAAGCAGCTTGACAGGACAGTGTACAACTTTGATGCAAACCCTGAATTTATTTATAAAGGCATACTTGCTCTACTTGCAGGAGAAGCGAATTATTTGTTGGATTAGCTAAAATTTTGTCTAAAAATATAAAATTTGTACAAATTTCACTAATAATAAATCCGAATTGATATAAATTTGTTAAAAAACTATTGACAAATTGTATTTTAGTGGTATAATGTCAGTATATATACGTAAAATTAGGAGTGCTTGGTGGATAGAGATTTGTTTTCGCTGATAGCTTTGGCGCGGTCGGGAGACGATAAGGCGTTTGCTGATTTGACTATAATGTACAAGCCATTGATAGAAAGTATGGGTAAATCCTATGCCCATAAATGCGGAAATACGATTTACACAGATGATGATTTTATCCAAGAGGCTTCTCTCGGTTTTTATTCAGCGGTCCGTACTTATAAGGGGTCTGAAAAGGTTACTTTTGGATTATATGCAAAGGTGTGTATAAGAAATAGGCTGGTATCTCTTCTTAGGGCTTCATTAAAAAAACCGAAAAAAACAAAGGTTATTGATAGGGAAGATACAGATATTTTATCAGGCTTGCTTGACAAAGAGGGGACAAAGCAGATTGAGAGCAGGATTGAGGCTGTTTTGAGTGAGCTGGAATGGTCTGTATTTTGTCTTTATGTGCAGAAGAAATCTTATGCCGAAATAGCTCAAGTTTTAGGTAGATCGGTGAAAACCGTAGATAATGCTATTTACAGGATTAAAAAAAAGCTTAGAGCGTATATGTGATTAATTTAACGGTATTTACCCTAATGTATAGGGAATACATATAAATAATTTTATCCAAATTTTAAAGCGAGGGAAAAAACAATGTACGAAGACAAGAAATTAGTTTGCAAAGACTGTGGACAGGAGTTTGTTTTCACCGCAGGTGAACAGGAGTTCTATGCAGAAAGAGGATTCCAAAATGAGCCCCAGAGATGCAAGCCTTGCCGTGATGCAAGAAAGCAGGCTACAAAGGCAAACAGAGAAATGTTCACAACAACATGTGCAAACTGCGGAAAAGAAGCTAAGGTTCCTTTCCAGCCCAGCAATGACAGACCCGTATACTGCAGCGAATGCTTTGCAGCTATGAAGGATCAGCAGTAAGTCGATTTAATTTACATAAAAAGATTTATGGTCAGTTAAAAAGCTACACTTTTGTGTGGCTTTTTTGCTTTGTCTAACATACTGTTTCGAAAAAAATGTAATTGCTTGTAAAAAAATATAAAAAAATATGTACAAATGATTATTTTTATGTTATAATGTCAATATATAATTAGGTGAGTTGTATTTTTATGCGGAAGAGGCATTTTTAAAATGAGAAACGATAGGGATTTTCGCCGCGAAAAAGAAGTAGAACAATACGGCGATTATGCAAACATAACTGCAGGCAGAAACTCGGTTAGAGAGCTTTTGGCATCTGGAAGGGATATAGACAAGATATTTGTTCAAAAAGGTGAGAGAACGGGCTCAATAACTAGCCTTATTGCCGAGGCGAGAAGCCGCTCAATTCCTGTTGTAGAATGTGAAAAGGCAAAGCTCGATAAGATTTCGGGGGGGATAAATCATCAGGGAATAGCTGCTTTTTCGGCAGAAAAAGAATATTGTTCTGTTGATGATATTATAAGTTATGCTAACGAGAAAAACGAAAAACCTCTTATAGTTATTGCTGACAGAATAGAGGACCCTCATAATTTGGGTGCTCTTATTAGAGCGGCTGAATGTGCGGGCGCTCATGGGTTAATAATACCAAAGAGGAAGGGCGCTATGCTTACTCAGGTGGTGTCGAAGGCATCTGCCGGAGCTATGGAGCATATGCGTATAGCTAAAGTAACCAACCTTGCAATGACCATTGAAGAATTAAAAGAAAAGGGACTGTGGATATTTGCTGCTGAGGCAGGGGGACAAAAGTTTTATGAGCAGGATATGACCTGCGCTGTTGCAATTGTTCTTGGCAGTGAGGGCAAAGGAGTATCAAAATTACTGCTTAATAAATGCGATTTTGTATTGTCTATCCCAATGTACGGCAGGGTTAATTCTTTTAATGTTGCGGCTGCAGCTGCGGTTATTTTGTGCGAGGCGGCAAGACAACGCAATTCTTGAAAAACAACTACAGAATATTCAAATTATACAGGGGTAAAAGGGTATGGATAACGAAAAACTGAACGGTCTTGAATTGAATACTCCCAAGGAAGAAGCAGAGGCTGAAAATACTCCCATTACGGCAGATGATCTTATAAGAAGACTGAAATCTAATTTGAAACAGAATCCCAAGCTTCAGGGGGAACAGATTTTTGACACAGATGAAGATGACAGCGTTGAGGGATCTATTTGCGAATCAGAGGCAGCATCTAGAAACGAGCATATGGAAGAAAGTGTCGCCGGGACGATTGCAGAAGATATTTTTGCTGTGGAAAAAGAGGATAATGTGGCAGAAGAGCGCTCTTTTGTTAATGGCCCGGAGGATATATTGGGGGATAAAACAGAAGGACAGTTCGCACTTTCTTTGGAAGAGGTTGCAGAACCCGTTTTGGAAAACCGCCCCAAGAGAAAGACCTCGGTTACCGATTCGGTAAAGAGTCTTATCGCTTCGCTCAGAGCAGGGGAGTTTGAGGAACCTAAGACTGCGCCCATAGAGAAGGATGTTGTTGAAGAAGCGGGGGTAGAGGTGTCAGAAGAAATTGTTGACAAAGTTCCCGGTGAGGAGAATATAGAAGAAGCGTCAGAGAAAACAATCGAACCCGAAAAAGAATATTCTGTTGTTATAGAAAAATCATCTGACAAAACAAATATTTTTGATCCTGTGGATTTGAAGAAGCTAAAAAAATCCAAAGATACCGGAAGTCTTTTTGAAGAAAATGAACAGCCGGCTGTTGCAGAGGCTGAACAGCTTGCGTTCAGTATGACTGAGGACGATCTTCAAAAGAGTATTGAAGAGGCAGAGGCATTTATATTTGAAAGAGAATATATAGATAATCCTGAGGAAATTATAAGCAATACCGAAAATATTTCTTCCGAAAATATTCTTGAGTTCTCCACGGAAAAGCAGAGCGAATATGACCAGACAGATCTTTGGATCGCATCTGCGTTTGGTGATGAGGATGAGCTGAAAAA
>JAZRIJ010000004.1:0-8102 GCA_045645205.1 Eubacteriales bacterium | reverse complement strand
CAACCTGAACACGCATAAGGTCTTCAAGCTTATCAGCAATAAGAAGCTTGAGCGCCGCGTCTGTATCGCCGCCTGCGGATTTTACGATCTCCGCAAAACCTGCAGCCTGCTTTTTGAGTATCTCCTCAACGCCTCGAGCCTGTGCTTCCATCTTTGCATAGATAGCATCAGCTTCACCCTGAGCCTTACGTCTGATCTGTTCTGCCTCAGCCTCAGCTTCAAGTTCAAGCTGACGCTTCTTAGCTTCGGTCTTAACAATAATATCTGCTTCAAGAGTTGCTTTTTCAAGTGAACGACGCGCCTCTTCCGCAGCCTGTTCTGCCGAATACGATTCCTCCAAAGCTTTTGCGGACTGAATCTTTTCTGCCGCAGTAGCTATTCTCAAAGCTTCTGCCTGTTTTTCCTTCAAAGCAGCATCAGACATTGCTATCTTCATTTTTGCTTCGTTTTCACCCTCGATAGCTATTGAAGATGCGTTTGCAACCTGAATACGCTGATCCATGTGCGCGTTAGCTTCACCTATAGAACCGTCTCTTTCTCTTTCAGCAACACTCTTCTTTGCATCGTTGATAGCCTTTGCAGCCGCTTCTTTACCGAGCGCGGATATGTAACCCGATTCATCGCTAATATCGGTTACGTTTACGTTAATAAGTCGAAGACCTATCTTTTTAAGTTCTGTTTCAACGTTGCTGCTTACAGCCGCCAAGAACTTATCTCTATCTGTATTTATCTCTTCAATATCCATTGTAGCAATGATCAAACGAAGCTGACCGAAAATAATATCTTTTGCAAGCTCCTGTATCTCAGAAAGCTGAAGACCGAGCAAACGTTCTGCCGCGTTCTGCATTACTCCCGCTTCAGTAGAAATACCTACAGTAAAACGTGAAGGAACATCAATACGAATGTTCTGTTTTGAAAGCGCGTTTTTCAGGTCTACCTGGATTGAAATAGGTGTCAGATCCAAAAACGCATATGACTGGAATACGGGGACTACAAACTCTGCACCGCCGTGTATACACTTTGCGCTTCTGTTTGTACCGTCTTTATTTTTACCAATCGAACCGTACACTACCATGATTTTGTCAGACGGACATTTCTTATACCTCGAACATGCCCATACAACAAACGACAACACTATCAACAATACTGCTGATACAAGAACAATTGCGCCTTCTCCCATTAGAAATTCCTCCTAATATAAATTATTTTTATTTGAACTTTTTTAGTTCTTTATTTTTTATTGACTACCAATGTAGTCTGACCGCTAATACCCGTTACGACTATTTCCGAGCCTGTGGGAATAGCTTGGGGCTCATCGGTTACTGCATCTCGTTCTATGTATACCCCCTGCAAAAGTATATTGACCTTACCCTCGCCGTTTCTTGACGGAGGAATTGTCAGATATACTCTGCCCGAAGTTCCGATAGCGTTTCTATTGTCAATATTACCGTCATTGCGAAGCTTCATTACGGCTTTCATAAGAAGCGCTATAACATACATCATAACCCCACCTGCAACAGCCGCTACGGGCAATACTATCCAAAGGGAAAGTTCTGCGCGGTCAAGTACAAATCCGGTCCAGCCAAACACTACGAGAAAAGCTATAATCCCTCTTACCGTAAATACCCTGAGTGAGTCAAGACCGGTCGGATCTATATCACCGTCAAAATCTCCGTCTCCGACATCACCGTCGACGTCAATATCACCGTCTATATCAACATCTGAATCCATACCTATACCAATAAGCATAAGTATCGTCTGTATAAGCAGAACACCTGTTGTCGGGATAGCCACAAGAGCAAATATTTGAGAAACCAGACTTAATGACTCCCACCAATTAATCATAAAAACATTCCTCCAAAGTATTTGTTAATCTAATTTTGACAGTATTTCCTCCGCCGTCTTACGCGAAATAGATGCATAATGGGCAAAAGTCATAACCTGCAGTATCTTAATAAGTCTTTGTCTTGCGCCGGGGATAGGTTCTTCGTATTCATCCGCCGCCTCAGCAACCGCGGTCTCTATCGCTTCTCTATCTGTAATTATACCGCCTCGGCTTTCGGCAACGAGGTCTACGTATTTGTGGTACAGTTCGCTGTCGCTTATAAGATTGTCGCTCTCATCATCCAGCGCACCGTTTATATATGAAAGCATAACACATATCCTATCAAGCTGTATAGATTCACGAAGCATATTCAATGTTACTATACGCGCGAACTGATCTTTTGTGTATTGCCTTTTTACAGGGGGAGACACAAAGCCTCTCTTCACCCAATTCTGTATAATATACGGCTCGAGTCCTGTCATCACCGACACCTGCGAAAGAGTTATCCCTCCCGCCGCAAAAATGCCGTTAAACAGTGTTCTCGATATGCCCTTATGCAAATCTGATATTTCTATCGTAGTTCCCGGTAATACGCTAATCATTGAACCCCCCATTTCCCTTTCAAGACAATATGATTATACCACACAATCACGTGATTGTAAAGAGGGTTTCGATGATTTTTATAAAGTTTATTAATATTGCAACAAAAAAGCCACCGCAAAACATGTCAAAAACACTAAAAATTAGTAAAAATATACAAAAATATTTACCTACAGTATGTCGGTATTTGTCTGCGCAAAACTTTTTGCCAAATTCATAAGCGCCCTATCACATGATATATAAAACTTTTTACCACAAAATATAATTTTTTAATGATATTATCCTAAAAAAGTATAATTCGCATACAGCCGAACATACTAATTGCACCAATATTTTTTCAAACTTAAGGTGAGTACATGAAAAATTCTATAATAAAATTTGAAAATCCTCCGAAAATTATTGCCACCTGCTCGGTGGTTGGAAAAAGAGAAAACGAAGGTCCTCTATCTGGTAAATTTGATATTGTTGACCAAACGGACAAGTTTGAACAGGACACCTGGGAAAAAAGCGAAAGCGAAATGCAAAGACTTGCCGTAAAAAATGTTTTGAAAAAAGCAGGCCTTACCGACTGTGATATTGATGCCATGTTTGCAGGAGACCTGACAAATCAGTGTGTCAGCTCAAACTATGGCTTGCTTGACTTTGATATTCCGTTTTTTGGTCTTTACGGCGCTTGTTCGACTGCCGCAGAAAGTCTTATGCTCTCAGCATTAACTGTAGGTTGCGGTGTATTTGAAAAAACGGTAGCTGTCACCTCATCACATAACTGTTCTGCAGAAAGACAGTTTCGTTATCCTCTTGAATACGGCGGACAACATACCCCCACATCTCAATGGACTGTAACAGGTTCGGGGGCTTATATCGTTTCAAACCAAGGTAAAGGCCCTGTTATTTGTGATGTAATGCCCGGAAAAACAGTTGATAAAGGTATAACGGATATTAACAATATGGGAGCGGCAATGGCGCCGTCTGCTGTAAATACGCTTACACGTTATTTTACCGAGAGCAAAACAAAGCCTTCCGACTATGACCTTATTGTAACAGGCGATTTAGGTTACGAGGGACACAGAATAGTCAAAGAATTTATGTTTGAAAACGGATTTGATATGGGAAAGACATACAATGACTGCGGACTTATCATATATGATCTGAACAAGCAGGATATGCACGCAGGCGGCTCTGGTTGCGGATGCTCGGCTGTGGTCTTTGCATCTCATATATATAACGAGCTGTGTTCGGGACGATTAAAAGATGTTCTGTTTATAGGAACGGGAGCGCTTATGAGTCCCTCAAGCGTTCAGCAAGGGCTGTCTATTCCGGGAATTGCGCATTTGCTTCACATAAAAGGAGAAAAATAACTATGGAATATATAAAAGCATTTATTGTAGGCGGTCTGCTTTGCGTGGTCGCTCAAATCCTTATTGATAAAACCAAGCTCAACCCTGCGCGTATACTTGTAGCTTATGTTGTTGCGGGAGTTGTGCTTACAGCAATAGGGCTTTACGGACCTCTGGTTAAGTTTGCAGGGTGCGGAGCAACTACCCCCTTGACCGGCTTCGGCTATTCGTTAGCAAAAGGTATAGAAAAAGCTATTTCCGAACAAGGTCCAATAGGTATCCTTACAGGAGGTCTGACCGGAACTGCAGGAGGTATTACTGCCGCTATGCTCTTTGGTTATCTGGCATCGCTTATATTCAAAGGACATCCGAAATAAAAATAATTTCCCCCAATATTTTTTATAAACAGCATTTACCCGCCGCGCTCCTTTTATTTTTGCAAAAGGATAACACGGCGGTTTTTTGTCTGCCGTTTTATATCTATATTATTTTTTAGAAAAAACTATTATTTTTTACTTATCTATTGTCTGCTTCAACTTGACATTTACATTAAATAATATTATTATATTAACATAAATTGAAAGGAGAAAAATTAAATGAATGAAACTATTGAAAACATACTGAAAAGCATTGCTGAATTTTGCGTTGATGCAGGTATAAAGCTTGTCCTTGCCCTTGTGGTTCTCGGAATAGGACTTAAACTCGCAAAATATATAACCAAAAAAATTATTAATTCAAAAGCTATGCAAAAATCCGATGCAAGCGTACGTTCTTTTTTAAACAATCTGATTTTAATTACATTAAACGTTACGGTGGTTATATCAGCCGCGCTTATTATCGGTATTCCCGCAACCTCCTTTGTTGCGCTGCTCGGTACGGCAGGCGTAGCGATAGGCCTTGCACTTCAAGGCGCATTCAGCAACTTTGCCGGCGGTATTATGATACTTATTTTCCGTCCTTTTAAAGTGGGAGACTACATTGAGTCATCAGGACTGTCGGGAACTGTTCATGACATCAGCATTTTCTATACAGTTCTTCAAACCGTTGACAACAAGCATATAACTATTCCAAACGGCACATTGATGAACTCGTCTGTTACAAACTATTCTGCAGAAAATACAAGACGTGTTGATATAACCTTTTCTGTTTCATATGATTCGGATATTGAAAAGGTTAAAGAAATTCTGCTTAACAAAGCAATTGAACATAAGTTTTCACTGAAAGAGCCTGCTCCGTTTGCGCGGCTCACAAATCACGGTCAAAGCTCGCTTGATTTTACACTCCGAGTATGGTGCAACAGCGAAAATTTCTGGGATCTGAAATTTGACCTTACGGAAAGCATAAAAAAAGAATTTGACAAAAACAACATCGTTATTCCCTATCAGCAGATCGACGTTCATCTGGATAAGTAAAACAATAAAAAAGCGGCATTTGGCTTCTTCTCATAAGGATGTTTACAAATTTCGGCAGAATAACTTTTCTTTCTGCCGATTTTGTAATATAATGATGTAGGTGATGAAAGTGAATAATGAGAAAAATTTGCCAAAGAGAAAGCATCCTCGACTCGACAATTATGATTATAGCTCTAATGGCGCATATTTTGTAACGATATGTACTCAAAACAGACAGTGCATGCTATCTCGCATCGTAGGGCGGGGGCTTGCTCCCGCCGAAACAAAGGAAATAGAATATACCTCATTCGGAGAGATTGCAGAGAAGCAATTATTCTTGCTTGGAGACCGATATTCTCATCTTTCCATTGACCAATATGTAATCATGCCTAACCATATCCACGTAATTATGATTTTGAACGGCGAAGCGGCGGGAGCAAGCCCCCGCCCTACGATCACTGATATCGTTTGTTCGTATAAATCGTTAACGACGAGAGAATGTAAAAAGAACGGATTTGAAGGAAAATTGTTTCAGACCTCATTTTACGAGCATATAATCAGAGGACGGGAGGACTATGAGGAAATCGTAAAATATATATACAAAAACCCTATACGTTGGTATTATGACGAATTATACGCACAAGAATAGGGGCATGGGCTTCTCTCCGCGTTCTTAGCGGAGAAATGGCAGACACAAAAAATCGGTAGAGAACTTGTTTTCTCTGCCGATTTGTGTTATAATGAGGATAATTAAAAAGCCTCGCCCTTTGGGAGAGGTGGCGGCGTAGCCGACGGAGAGGGTAAATGGTAGCAATGATACCCCCCTCTCACCCGCTATCGCGGGAGCTCTCCCAAAGGGAGAGCCTTTGGATACGCGCAACCTTAGGGGCATGGGCTTTGCCCGATACGTTTGTAATACAAATGCGAAACTTGCGATAAAAGGAGATTATATAGACTATAAAAAATTGAAATAAGTAATAAAGTAATGCAAATAACATACCCCGACACACTTTGAAAATGTGTCGGGGTATTTTCAGCTTTATGAGAACCTGCCTTTTTGTTCATTCTGTTTTGATTAAAAAAACTTACTTTTTATACAGCTTTTATATAACACAGTCTATCTATGGAAAATACGTTCTTTTACAAACTCTCTCATTTTGACATCATCGCCGCGTCTTACTCGGCGTATATTTGGTATATGGTTAGCTATAATAAGAACACTGACCGAAAGTGCTATTAAAAAGTCAACAAGATCGCCCGTTTTTATACCGTACAATATCGGGAACAATATAGCCGCCGATATGGGTACGGCAACGGTGTAATTTATTATAAACATAAGCACCAAAGCAATTGTAAGCAAAATAACGAACATCAAAGGGGATGTTCCCAAAACCAAACCACCGAAAGAAGCAAGTCCCTTTCCTCCCTTAAAATTCAGGTAAAAAGGATATATATGCCCCACGACAGCAGACCCTCCTGCAATCAAACCTGCAACAGCCAGTCTTGGAAAAAGTATTTGCGCAATCTTAACAGCCACAACAGCCTTAAATATATCAAAAAACATAACAAAGATCCCGTACCATTTTCCCAATACAAGCAAAGTATTGGTCGCGCCGAGATTGCCTGTCCCGTGATCTCTTAAATTTTTCCTTTTTATTTTTGAAAGCAAAGCAGACGGACTGAGACTGCCAAGCAAATATCCGATAACAACACTATATATTACATTCATTTGAAATGGTCTCACTTTCTTTTTACACTACTATTATAGACACACTTTATCTTAATAATATTGTAAATGTGTTTATAAAATGTTAAAGTTAACCATCTTATTTTAAAATCATTGTTAAACATTCAACAAAACAGACTATAAACCAAGCAAGCTTCGCCTTTTTTCATCATAATCCATTACATCCAAATCAACTTCCAAGCAAAACATTTTGTTTTCGCAGGAGATATTTAATGTACCGTTATATTTTCTGACAACACCAAGCATAGATTGCATACCGATTCCGTGATTTTTCTTATCTTCTTTCGTTGTAGGCAGAATTTTATTGTTTCTAATCTTTATATCTTCCGCAACGGGATTGGTTATTTTCAAGAACATATAACTTCCTCGACAATCACAACACACTTTTATTATCTTTGTATCCTCGCCTGTAATCTTTTCACAAGCTTCGATTGCATTATCCAAAGCATTACCTAAAAGCACAGTCAAACCGGTAGAAATATATTCTTCACCAATAGAAACGCTGCCTTCAAATTCAATCTTGGCATTTATTTTCTCAGCCTGACTCTGCTTTACGACCAAAACTGCATCTATAGAACCGCTGCCTGTATCAAATTTAATTTTATCATTAATTATATAATTAATTTCTTCATCATTCTTATGTAGATAATCTAATGCTTTATCAACATCTCTATTTTCAAGCGCCTGTCTAAAAGTAATAAAGTTATTTTTGTAATCATGACGGAACAACCGAAACTCATGTATTGCTACCGCCAAATCTCTATAGTGCTTTGACTGTATATTAATTCTTTTTTCAAATTCTTTCGATTTGTTTAAGTTTAAAGAACTGCCTATTGAAGTAAAAATAAGTACGGGAATTACAGCACCGATAAACAAAATAAAAACTAATAAGGATATTCTCGTTCCCGTTGTCCAACCTATAACATTTTCAACTGTATTTGCTTCTGACAAAAGTCCTATTAAAAAACAACTTGAAAATATTGATACAAATACTGCCCCTTTTACATTTGATGGAATTAATTTATATGTCGAATAAACTTTATCATATTGAACTTTACAAAATACTATACAAGTAATTAATGTTATTGATGTTACAATTAAACCCAATACAGTTTTGATTGTTATGTTTTCTGCCTTATCCAACGCAAACATTAAAATAGAAGATATGCTCATATTTACTGAGTATAAAAATAAATAAGTAA
>JAZRIJ010000003.1:0-2808 GCA_045645205.1 Eubacteriales bacterium | reverse complement strand
TTAAATATAATATTTTTTATAATCCTACACAGGAAAGCAGGTAAAGTTATGGCACAAACAAAAAAAAGAAATAGTAAAAACAATCAAACTATGATAACTGCCGTTATATTGGTGCTGCTCGCAGCAATTGCAATAGTAATTGCTGTCTCAAGCTCAGCTTCAGGTGACTTGCCAGCAATCTCCAATAACACAGGAGACGGCACAACATCAGAACAAAATCAACAAATCTCCCCGGAAGAAACAACTTTTCTTGAAACAAATACTGAGACGACCGCCCCAGAAACACAGTCTACCGGCGTGCCGACAAAATACTACAATCCCCTAACCGGACTCGAATGCTCTGAAGAGATAAGCAAACAACGCCCTGTGGGTATTATGATAAACAACATTCAGCAGGCGCTTCCTCAGGAGGGGATTACATACGGTGATGTAATTTATGAATGTCTTGCCGAAGGCGGTATAACAAGGCTGTTTATGCTTATTCAGGATTACGCTTCTCTTCCAAAGGTAGGTTCTGTTCGTTCCACAAGAGACTATTACCTTGATTTTGCACAGAATCACGATGCGCTTTTCTTCCACGCAGGCGGCTCCGAAAAGGCTTATAACGAAATTTCATTGCGCAATATTGATAACTTTGACGGAGTAAGAATGAATATTCCCGATACCTTTTTCAGAGATCCATGGCGTACACAGAATATGGCTTACGAACACACGCTTGTTATTACAGGCAAGGGTATGGTAAATGCAGTCAACTACAGAGGCAAACGCACCGAGCTTAAGGAAGATTACAAGACCCCATTCAATTTTTCAGAGGAAAAGACTGTTCCCCCAGGAAATGATGCAAGCTGTGTATACCTTCCTTTCTCATACTATCAGGCCCCCTACCTCAAGTACAATGCTTCTACATGTACATACAAGCGTTGGCAGTACAACCAGCCGCACGAGGACAAGGACGGACATCAGCTTGAATTTACAAACATTATCGTTTTGTTCTGTCATCACACAGGTCCTCTTGACAGCGCTGGCAGAATCGAGGTTACCACCACAGGTACGGGCGAGGGCTACTATATAAGCAATGGTAAGTATATAAATATCAAATACAGCAAGGCTACCGAGGATTCACAGATAGTCCTTACAAACACCGACGGCTCTCCCCTTGAAATAAATAAGGGCAAGACCTACATTGCGATATTCAACAAAGACAACAAGTCGAATATCAATATGAATTACAATAAGTAAAATCAAAAATCTGCTTTAGTGTAAACATAAAAGCAGATTTTTTATTATATTCTACAAAATAAGAAATGCATTTGCCAATATATCTAAAATAATTTCCTCGGGAGTGATAAATCCTGCTGTACCGCCACTTCTGAATATTGCGCTGTTGTCATTGTCGATATCAAACCATATTGCACCGTTCATTGTCTTTCCGTCGGTTATCGAATAGTGCAAACGCCAACAAAGCGCATGACACAGCTCATCATAGGGAATAACGTTTAAATACTCATTCGGAAATATTTTCATAAGCTCTTTCAGACTGTCTCCCTCTTTTCCGAAAAGCTTTTCATCCCTAATAGTAAATCTTATCATATTACGAACGCTTGTTCCAAGATGTTCGGGAGAAACAATGCACTTTTTGTCATATGATACAGCCAGGCAGAACAAAAGCAATCCCGACAGCACAGAAGTAAAATACATTGTATCTGTATAAATCGTGTCTCCAAAGTCCATAATACCCGAAAGGTCGGTTTCAATCTTACAGCCCGCCTTGTTCGCGATTTTGACTATGCTGTTCAAAAAGAAGCTGTATATTTGCATAAATGAGCCGAGAACTCTTTTTTCAACATCAAACATGGATAATGTAACATAGTTTTCGATCGCGCTTAACATATACTTGCGAAGCTTTTCAAGTCTACCATATTTGTCCACTTGTTCAAAACCGTTGCATAATACAGTATCAAATACCTCTCGAAGTAGATGTATCGTGTTTTTGTCTCTTTTATTTTCCATATCGCTGAAAAGCAAATCAAATTCAAGCAGAGTAGGAAAAATCACCATAGCTTTCTCATGATACTCAAAGCAAAGCGCTGTTTTATATGTGTTAGAAACAAAACAGGATATAAAAAACATCTCGCCGTTTTTTTCGGGAAATAATGTTCCTGACCTGTCAATAAAGCATTTGTCAAGGCTACCGTTCAACCGCGGAGAATTAGTATACTTTTTACAAGCGCGGTTTCTGAAAATGACCTTCCATTCATCATCACATATGTATATGGGAATATTTAATTTATCAAATGAGCTAAAATTGTCCATACCAATATCCTAATCTGTATATTAATTACTTATATTATACTAAAAGCACTATTTTTTTCAAGGTTTTGATTACAATTATAACAAATTTCATTTTTTTCCTAAAAACCTCTTGTAATATTGCGTAAAATCGGTTAAAATATAATTTGGTAAATTTTAAAAATAATTTTTTAAATTTTGGAGGATAAAATCATGGCAGTAAAAGTTGCTATCAACGGTTTTGGCCGTATCGGTCGTTTGGCATTCAGACAGATGTTTGGTGCTGAAGGCTACGAAGTTGTTGCAATCAACGACTTGACAAGCCCCGCAATGCTTGCTCACCTTCTTAAGTATGACTCAGCTCAGGGCAGATACGCTCTCGGAGACACAGTAGTTGCAGGTGAAGATTCTATCACAGTAGACGGCAAGACAATCAAGATCTATGCTGAAAAGAACGCAGCTGACCTCCCTTGGGGTGAGATCGGTGTTGACGTTGTTCTCGAATGCACAGGCTTCTAC
>JAZRIJ010000002.1:0-1544 GCA_045645205.1 Eubacteriales bacterium | reverse complement strand
AGAGGATTGTACGGAATACCATTGTCAGTAAACGAAATATGGAGTTTTCCGTTTTCTATGCTGTAGAAAATCGTAGCAAGGTTTGCCTTGCTGTAATTTACAATGTTCGTATAAATTTCATCAAACACTATATTGATTTTGCTTGCAATTTTCGGTACGATTTCAAGTTTTGCAGAAAGCAAATCTGCAAATGCCCCAACAGCTATATGAGAATTGCTATCCGGTACAATCGAAATACTTTCATCACCGATTATAGCATCAAAATTGAGTGCAAGCATTGTGATATCGTCAAACTGCGGCGCAGTTCCCACAAACTTATCAACATCTTTCTTTATAAGTTTGCAAAGGCTTTCTGGTACTGTTTTTTCAAGTGAATTTACAAAATCAAGCAGCCTTTGTTCACCGTAAAGTTCAGTGTTGTTATCCGTAGCTTCCGTAACACCGTCTGTGTACAGATAAAGAGTATCGCCCGGAGTAAGCTGGAGTTCATTTTTACGATATTTAATGCCCTCCATACCAGCAAGGAGCATTCCGCTTCGTGCTTTCATATACTCAAAGTTTTCGCCATTTCTTTTAAAGAGTGGCGGATTATGCCCTGCATTAGCAAACTTTAAAAGTCCTGTTTTGGTATCTAAAATACCAAGCCAAGCAGTTACGAACATTCCTGCATCGTTATTTTCACAAAGCTTTTCGTTTGCAATTGTAAATATTTCGTCAGGTTCAAGTCCACGTTCTGCCAAATCTCTTATAACTGTTTTTGCTCTCATCATAAACATAGCCGCAGGAATACCTTTACCCGACACATCCGCAACAAGAAAAGCGATAGCCCCATCATTCAGCATATAAAAGTCGTAAAAATCTCCACCGACTTCCTTTGCAGTTATCATTTCGGCATAAAGTCTGAAAGAATTACTTTTCGGGAAAACTGTCGGAAGTGAAGAATACTGAATCTGCTTTGCAAATTCAACTTCGTTGTCTATTCTTGCTGCAGCTTCCTTGATATACCTTTTTAGCGTGCCAACCGTCTGATTGATGTCATCGGAAAGCGATGCAAATTCTTCATTGGAACGAACATCCACTGTCACATTCAGATTGCCGTTGGTTATCTCGCCAAGTCCTTTGTTTATTTTCCTTAAGTTGTCGATGATAATTTTCTTTATCAGGAAATAAATAAGAACAAACAAAGCAGCAAATATGAGGATTTCCATGAATGTATTTACATACACCGAAACCTCTTTCATAAACATTGCTTCGAACTTCGGCATAGCGCCAACAATGTAGTATCCTTCTACAAATCGATATGAGCAAAGGTATTCTTTGTCGTAGACTACTGACTCAAAAATTTCACCTTCCGAGACAGTTTCAGGATCAAATGTTATACCGATTTTCTGCAGCCCTGCTCCTTCAAAATCGCTTCTGTATGTTACAAGATTGAAGTTTTCATCACAGATTGCAACAAATCCTGAGTTGCCCACATGTCGATTTTTTGATACTGTTTTCACATACTTGTCAATATCGGCTCTGAACTGCGTACTGTCGTAACC
>JAZRIJ010000001.1:0-22314 GCA_045645205.1 Eubacteriales bacterium | reverse complement strand
ATTATTCCTCCTTAGCTCAGTCGGTAGAGCGCATGACTGTTAATCATGATGTCGCTGGTTCGAGCCCAGCAGGGGGAGCCATATCGGGGCAACAATTTTGCACCCTAACACAAAAGTCCTTGTTTTACAAGGGCTTTTCGTGTTTTTAGGGGTAAAAGACACCCCTCCTTCATCATTGCACCTTTTCTTGAACCTTATGGACTTGAACCTGCGACTTTATCGCACATTTGAGAAATCTCTGCTTTTCTGATATAATATAGACAGAAAGAAGGAAAGCGAGGACTTACAGATGAAAAACGGATACGCGATGGTACGCAGACTTAAACTCACCCCCTTTGAACTCCGAGTTGCAATCGACGCTCTCAATGCAAAGAGACTCAAACAAAAGGCAAACGGGATCGACAACAGAGCAACCTCCAATCTTATACTCCATCTGCTCGATGCTCTTGAAGCATAATTACATACGGTTAATATGAAGCCGACTTTATGACCACTAACGAAGTGGAAATAAGGTCGGATTTTTTGTTTTCCGCAAAAACCAACAGGAGGAGAAAAAATGTATTTAGAACCTAACAACCCAAGCCTTTCCTTTGTCGACTTCCTTGAAGCAGCGATCAGAGACAAAACTGAGACAAATCCTTTTCCTTATACTTTGGAGGTGTGCCGATGTAGGTATTGCTCCTATTGTAAAAATGGGAAATGTGCTCTCAAGCGTTGTTGCTGTATGAACGAGAGAGTGAAAGCAAAGTCTTGTACCTTTGCTGAGCTTCTGCGAGATTGCTTTGCCAATTTCAAAGACAATGTTTTTCAGTACCGTTTGCGTCTTGCTTGTGAAAGAGCATCTGAACTCAAGACGTGTTTTCTCGATGCAGGTCATAGAGGAAGATTTTATGAGGGTGTTTCCTATATGAGAAAGAAAGACCCTAAATTCATCGCACAGATTCTATAGCACATTTTCTATTTAAGTATGTATCTCAAATTTTTGGTGAAGAAATAATTGTGTTGTTTGATTTGCTGTGTATATATAATTTTAAGAATTGTTTGTGCTGTGGTTTCAGTCGGTCATTTTACTAAAGAAAACTAAGAAAATCAGTTTTTTCGACTGGTTCCGTTTTGAGTGTCGATCCCAGAAAAAACACGTCCGTTTTGGGCGTGTTTTTACGCTCTTTACCTGTTTTTTATGTCTGCTTTCTATTGACAGTTTTACTTAGCCGGTGGTTATGATTATTTAACTGTCCTTAAGAATACATCTCTTAAGGTTTCTTTTTTATCTAAAAGGGAAGTCAAGAAATGTGTCATTGATTTTTGATAGTTCATAATATTTCCTTTTAGTAAAGAATTTTAAAGATTAAACAGACGTGAGCTTGTAGATGTTATCTATCAGCTAAAGAAGAATGAGGAGAAGATGCAGGAGCAAATCGCTTCTTTAGAAGAGGGGGTGCAAGACCATCGTACTTATCCTTGTGTTGCAGGTTACATTGCCGAAGCAGCGACGGATTTTCCTGCATTTTTCCGGTCGCATAATCTACCGCGGTTCTATACCTTCGTGAAATTGCTTATATGAAGGAGGAGGCTCAAAGAGAATACAGCATCTACTGGTCGGTCAATAAACTTGAATAAGATAAAATTAGAAATGCACCACAAACAAAAAGAATTTTAGAAATTGTTGTTTTTTTAAAAGAATATTGCAAAAAAATATTGTGTAAGTAAATTTTTTTATCAAATACACTTGAAATACGAATTTCTTTTTGGTAAAATTAACTTAGGACTTTTATTCTTGGAGGATAGTATGAAGGCGATTATTAATGGTAAAATTATCTTAAAAGAACGTATTGTTGAGGGTTATGCTTTGCTCTATTCAGATGTGATTGAGGGCATTATTCCTACTAAGAATGTTCCTGAAGACGCTGTTGTTATCGACGCAGAGGGCGGTTATGTTTCTCCAGGACTTATTGATATCCATATTCATGGATATCTTGGTAAGGATGTTTGTGACGGTGAGGAAGAAAGCATCAGAACAATTTCCAAAGGTTTACTTAAAAATGGTGTTACAGGATATCTTCCTACTACTATGACAGTGGATATGAAGGTAATAAGAAAAGCGCTTGAGATTTGCCGTACACTGAAGGAAGAAAGTAAAGATTGGGACGGTAGCGAAATTTTAGGTTGTCATGCAGAAGGTCCTTTTATCAGCGAGAGTAAAAAAGGAGCTCAAGATGCGAAATATATTTTAAAACCCGATGCTTCATTTGTTAAGGATTATGCGGATATTATTAAGACGATTACTCTTGCGCCTGAAACAGATGAAAATGATTTTGCTGCAATTCGTGAGATTTGTCGTGATACAGATGTTGTTGTTTCCATGGGACACACTTCTGCTGATTATAGTACAGCAATGTCAGGCGTCAATGCAGGTGTCAAGCATGTAACTCATCTTTTTAACGCTATGACTCCGTTAGCACATCGCGCACCGGGCGTTGTATCAGCCGCGCTTAATGCAGATGTAAGTGTTGAGCTTATTGTTGATACTTTCCATGTTGACAAGTGTTTCTATGATATGCTTTGGAAACTAAAGGGAAGAAAACTTTGCTTTATTACTGACTGCTTACCTGCAGGGGGGTTGCCATACGGTGAATACACCCTTGGCGGTGCAAAGATAATTTACAGGGATATTGTTTGTCGTTTAGAAGATGGTACGGTAGCGGGAAGTGTATTGAATCTTAACCGTGGTGTTTGGAATGTTTATAAGAATTCCAACATTCCGCTTCATGAGTGCGTAAACTGCGCATCTCTTAACCCTGCTACAGCAATAGGACTCGCTGACCGCAAGGGTTCGCTTGAAATAGGTAAGGATGCCGACATTATTATAACTGATCAAAATTTTGAAGTAAAGAAAACTATAAAAAGAGGAGCAATTAAATATGAAGCTTAAGGTTAATGCAAAATTAGATCCCCAATTTCAGCCGCTTTCACTTGTTTGCCGTGAAATGCGTGAAAAAACCAAGAAAGACGGACAGGACATTGTTATAGCAGTAGAGAGAAATAAAGGTTATACCTCTACATATAAAACGCGCATTTTTAAGGACAATACTGGTCACGACGAGGAAAACTTTCGTTTTGTCGAAAGAATTACCAAGTCGCTTTTGTGGGTTGCAGGCGGTTATAAAATTATAATTGCGGGAAGTGAGCTTGTAGGAAGCAAAATTAAGGAAGCCTATACTGACGGTGGACTTCGTGACTTTGATGTTCATTTTATGGAGAAAGTGTATGAGCAGAAATTCGAGGTAAAGGTTTGCTCATTTGAAGAAGCTCCCAAAGATAAATCTGCTGCTTCGCCCATTGGTCGTCATCTTGACGGTTGTCGTATTGGTTTTGATGCGGGTGGAAGCGATCGAAAGGTAAGTGCTGTTATAGATGGCAAGAGCGTTTATTCTGAGGAGGTTGTTTGGTTTCCTAAAACTAACTCTGATCCCAATTATCATTATGAGGGAATAAGAGAGGCTATGAAAACAGCCGCATCTCATATGCCGCGTGTAGATGCTATCGGTGTATCGAGCGCAGGTGTTTATGTTGATAATCGTATAATGGTTGCATCACTTTTTCTAAAGGTAAGTGATGAGCTGTTTGACAAAAAAGTTAAAAATATGTATCTTGATGTTGCAAAGGAAATCGGAGAAAATATTCCGATTGAGGTTGCAAACGACGGCGATGTAACTGCACTTGCAGGTGCTATGGATCTTGAAGATAACTCTGTTCTTGGTATTGCTATGGGTACCAGTGAGGCAGGCGGTTATGTTGACCCGCAGGGTAATATTACAGGTTGGTTAAACGAACTCGCTTTTGTTCCTGTTGATTTCTGCGAAGAGGCTATGGTTGATGAGTGGTCTGGTGATTATGGGTGCGGTGTTAAGTATTTCTCGCAGGATGGCGTTATAAAACTTGCACCTTTTGCTGGTATTGAGCTTGATGAAAGCCTTTCGCCTGCAGAAAAACTTAAAGTTGTTCAGGGCCTTATGAAAGAGGGCGATGAGCGTGCTGCAGCTATCTATGATACGATTGGTGCATATTTTGGCTATGCAATAGCATACTATGCTGAATTTTATGATATTAAGCATGTTCTTATTATGGGACGTGTTACTTCAGGTGAGGGTGGAGTAATTCTTCTAGAGCGCGCACAAGAGGTTCTCGATACTGAATTTCCCGAGCTGTCTGAGCAGATCAAACTTCACATTCCCGATGAAAATTCCCGTCGCGTAGGTCAGTCTGTTGCTGCTGCAAGTTTGCCCAAACTTAGATAATTAAAGAAGTAAATAACCAAAAACTACCGCGGTTTTTATTAATATTTTTTAGCGACCTAAAGTCCCAAGTACAATCACTTGGGGCTTACTTTTTTGTAACTTATTGCAAACTCTTGCTAATTATATTAAGACATGCTATAATTAAGAAAATTATAAATTTGTCTACAACTTGACACAAGCATATAATAAACCTAAGGCGGTGAGATAGATGAAAGAACAAATCTTGAATGAAAAAATATTACATCCTATTAATCCTGTATATGATGAAAATTCAAAAACATTGATCTTAGGCAGTTTTCCGTCTCAAAAATCACGTGAACAGCAGTTCTTTTACGGTCATCCGCAGAATCGGTTTTGGAAAGTGTTGGCGATGATCTTTGGAGTTGACGAGCCTGACTCTGTTGAGGATAGGAAGTGTTTTCTTCTGTCTCATCAAATTGCAGTGTGGGATGTTATTGCGTCCTGTGAGATTGTCGGCAGTTCGGACAGTTCTATAAAGAATGTTGTACCCAATGATTTGAGTGAGATATTATTCACTGCTGATATAAAGCGTATTTTTGTTAACGGAAAGACAGCGGAAAAGTATTATAACAAGTATATCAGGGATATAATTAAAAGAGAAGCTGTTTGTTTACCGTCAACCTCTCCTGCTAATGCAGTCTGGTCTCTTGAAAAACTTGTTTGTGCATGGAAAGTTATTTGCGAATAAAAAATAATAATATTCACTAAATCCTTGCTTTTGCAAGGATTTTTTATATAAAAGAGCACATACTAACGAATGATACATAATAAAAAAACGGAGTGATAATTTATGGAATCAATATGGTTAAAAAATACAGACAGGCCAAGGTTTGAGGCATTAAATGGCAATATTAAAACAGATGTTTTAATAATCGGCGGTGGAATAACAGGAATACTTTGCGCGTATATGCTGAAACAGTCAGGCATTGACTGTGTACTTGTTGAGGCAGACCGTATATGCAGCGGTATCACCAAAAATACAACGGCAAAAATAACGATTCAACATTCATTGATATATGATAAAATCAGCCGCAAATACGGATATGACACAGCTCACCTTTATTTACAAGCGCAAAAATCGGCAATAAAACAATATCAAACATTATGTGAAAATATTGATTGTAATTATGAAGAGCTTGATTCTTTTGTTTACTCTTTGAATAATAGAAATAAGATTGAGCGTGAAGTGTCAGCATTAAACCGAATTGGCTGTCTTGCAACATTTTGTGAGAATGTACCTCTTCCGTTTTCGGTTGCCGGGGCGGTACGTATCAAAAATCAGGCACAGTTTGACCCGTTAAAATTTCTGTATTCTGTTGCAAAAGATCTTCCGATTTATGAAAACACAAAGGTTTTAGAACTGTTGCCCGGTGTAGCAGTTACAAATAACGGAAATATAAAATCTGATAAGATAATTGTGGCGACTCATTTTCCTTTTTTAAATAAGCACGGAATGTATTTTTTAAAGATGTATCAACATCGCTCATATGTTGTTGCATTAAAAAATGCTCCTATTGTGGGGGGGATGTGTGTTGATGAAGCGGAAAAGGGATTATCTTTTCGTAATTACAACGGATTATTGCTTTTGGGTGGAGGAAGCCACCGCACAGGCAAGCAGGGCGGAAACTGGCGTGAGCTTGAAGCATTTGCACATCAAAATTATCCAAATGCAAAAGAGGTATGCCGTTGGGCGACACAGGACTGCATGACACTTGACGGTATTCCGTATATTGGGCAATATTCAAAAAATACGCCCAATCTATATGTAGCGACGGGATTTAATAAATGGGGAATGACGTCCTCGATGGTTGCTGCAATAATATTGAATGATCTTGTAAGAGGAAAACCAAATGAATATGCAGAGGTGTTTTCTTCGTCAAGGAGCATATTGCACCCACAGCTTGCAATAAATGCGGGAGAATCATTGTTGGGGTTACTGACACCGACGGTACCGCGTTGTCCGCATTTGGGCTGTGCGCTAAAATATAATGCTCAGGAACATTCATGGGACTGTTCCTGTCACGGTTCGCGTTTTACTGAAGATGGAAAGCTTATTGACAATCCTGCTACTGATGATAAGAAAATGAAATAAACATGTATTGTATTAAAATTATGTTTGACAAGTTTTTTATTATCTATTGCAATCGAATAAAGAATATAATATAATGTAGCAAAACATAATTTTAAAAATATATGGAGACATTATATGGAAAAGCTTGACAGAAAGGAATATTACAAAAGGCTTTGGGAGCTTTTTATAACATTCTTTAAAATAGGGGCATTTACCTTTGGCGGCGGATATGCTATGATACCTCTTATACAGAGAGAGGTTTCCGAAAAAAGAAAGTGGATAACAGACGAAGATATACTTGAGATCGTTGCAATAGCCGAGTCGACTCCCGGTCCTATAGCCATTAATTCTGCAACATTTGTTGGATATAAGACCTGTGGTTTCTGGGGGGCATTTGCGTGTACGCTTGGTGTTGTTCTACCCTCATTTTTGATTATTTTGTGTATATCGGGTGTTCTTGAGCTTGTGCAGGATTACAAGGCTGTTAAATACGCATTTATGGGAATAAGAGCAGGAGTGTTGGCGCTTATAATTAAAGCGCTTATTAAGATGTACAAAGCATGTCCCAAGAGTTTGGTTTCATACGTTATCATGGGACTTTCATTTGTACTTGCGGCAATTATAAAAATAGATGTAATAATAGTTGTTATTATTTGCGCCGTTTTCGGCCTTATATCGTCAATGGTTGCTGAAAGGAGGGTTAAGAAATGATGATTTTTCTTGAATTATTTTGGACCTTCTTTAAAATAGGCGCGTTTACCTTTGGCGGCGGATATGCAATGCTTCCTCTTGTTCAGGCTGCAGTACTTGAACACGGCTGGCTGTCGGAAACGCAGATAGTAAATTTTATTGCGGTAAGCGAATCCACCCCCGGTCCTTTTGCCATAAATATTTCTACTTATGTAGGCTCACAAATGGGGGCAGAATTTGGTGTAATAGGCAGTATTTTGGGAGCATTTGTATCAACTCTCGGAGTTGTATTGCCGTCATTTGTAATAATACTTATAGTTGCGAAATTTTTTGAAAAATTTAAAAAGAGCAAAGTTGTAAGCGGCTGTATGTCAGGTCTTAAGCCTGCTGTTATCGGTCTTATATCCTCGGCTGTTATTTCTATAGGAACAACGGTTTTCTTTCCCGGTAATGTTATAACTTTTTCAGTATTTACATCATCAGCATTTTATGTATCTCTTGCAATTTTTGTTGTATCGTTGATACTTGTGCTGAAAGCCAAGAAGCTGAGTCCTATATATATTATAGTAGGTTCAGCTGTCCTCGGCATCGCGTCAGGATTTATATTCAATATTCCTGTATGATTGTATAAAAAAATATAAAAAACTACTTGACAAAGGAAAATCAGAGTGCTATAATACCCCTATCTTAATAAAAAAGGCTGTGACGAAGACGGTCGAGATAATTACTTTCAGAGAGCCGATGGTTGGTGTAAATCGGTAGTAAGATTCTTGTATGACCCATCACTTCCGAGCCGAAAGTCCGAACACTTTAACTTTAAAGTAAGTAGATGCTTTCCGTTATTGCTACGTAAATGCATAGGGATTGTTAGATTCCGAGAGTGGCAGTTAGAAATAATTGCAATTTGAGTGGTACCGCGGATGTGAAATTTTCACACTCGTCTCAAAGATAATTGAGGCGAGTGTTTTTTTGTTGAGAAAAACAAAAAGATATTCTCTTACAGCAGAGAGAAAGAGAGGAAAAAACTATGTCAACATTTGAGACAAACAAGCTTGTGGAAGTGGCAGGCAGAATTCGTGAAATGAGAGAGATATTCGGGTTCACCATTAAAGAAATGGCAGAAAAAACCGAGGTGTCGGTAAGTCAGTACTTACAGTATGAGAACGGACAGTTAGATTTCCCTTTTACATTTATTCATAAATGTTCAATGGCATTTGGTATCGGAATAACTGATCTTTTGGAAGGTAAGTCGGCGCATCTTTCGTCTTATACCGTAACAAGAAAGGGCGAGGGACAAGAAACCGCAAAAGAGGAGGGTATAAGCATTAAGAATTTGGCTCCTATGTTCCGCAAAAAGATTGCAGAGCCTTATTGGGTTCGGTACGAATATGATGAGGAACTGCAGAACAAGCCTATTCATTTGACAAAACACTCAGGTCAGGAATTTGATTTTGTTATGAGCGGCAGACTTAAAATTCAAATCGGAGACAATGTTGAATATTTGAGCGAAGGCGACAGCATCTATTACAACAGCTCCACACCGCATGGTATGATTGCTGTTGACGGCAAAGAGTGTTTGTTTGTTGCGGTAATTCTTCCGGGCGAGGAGCAGGCTGAAACAGTACTTCGAGATACGCTTATGATGGCGCACAGGGGCAGTAAGAAGCTTGTAAGCGAAGATTTTATTACAACTGTTGAAAATGAAAACGGATATTTGCAGAGTATTGATTTTAAAAACGAGAGCAAATATAACTTCGCTTTTGATACAGTTGATGCAATTGCAAATAAGAGTCCTGATAAGCTTGCCATGATCCATCTTGATGTAAATAAGGTTGAACGCAGATTTACATTTAGTGATATGAAGAAAGCATCAGCTCAGTGCGCAAATTATTTCAAATCCCTTGGTATTAAAAAGGGCGACAGGGTAATGCTTGTGTTGAAGAGACATTATCAGTTCTGGTTTGCTATTCTCGGACTTCACAAGCTGGGAGCAATTGCTATTCCTGCAACGCATCAGCTTCAGAAGCACGATTTTGAATACCGTTTCAATTCGGCGGGAGTCAGCACTATTGTATGTACAGCCGATGGTGATGTTGCAAATCAGGTTGAACTGGCGCAGGCAGAAAGTCCCACGCTTACAACAAAGATACTTGTAGGCGGCGAGAAAGCCGGCTGGAAAAACTTTGATGAAGAATACAAACTGTTCAGCACTCATTATGAACGTACCGATGATGCTCCCTGTGGCAACGATCTGATGCTGATGTTCTTTACATCGGGTACAACAGGTTATCCTAAAATAGCGGCGCATAACTACAAATACGCGCTTGGTCATTATATTACAGCTAAATACTGGCATGGTGTAAGTGATGACGGTTTGCATTTTACAATATCAGATACAGGCTGGGGTAAGGCGCTCTGGGGCAAGCTCTACGGTCAGTGGCTTGCAGAGGGAGCAGTATTTACGTACGACTTCGACAGATTTAATGCCGCCGAGATCCTTCCCATGTTTGCTAAATATCAGATAACAACCTTCTGTGCTCCGCCTACAATGCTTCGTATGCTTATCAAAGAGGATATTTCAAAATACGATCTTTCGTCTATCCGCCATATGACAACAGCGGGAGAAGCTTTGAATCCGGAAGTATACAAGCAGTTTGAAAAGTTGACCGGTCTTCAGATTATGGAAGGCTTTGGACAGACTGAGCTTACACTTGCAATTGCAAACCTTATGGGCGGAACTCACAAGGTCGGCTCTATGGGGAAACCTACACCGCTTTATGATATTGAGATCGTTGACGAGGATTGCAATATTGTTGCAGACGGTGAAACGGGCGAGATAGTTGTTAAGATCAGTGAAAAGATTCCCTGTGGATTGTTCGAAGGATATTACGGAAACGAAGAAAAGACAAAAGAGGTTATGCACGATGGTTATTATCACACGGGTGATACTGCATGGCGTGATGAAGACGGCTTTTTCTGGTATGTCGGACGTGTTGATGATGTAATCAAGTCGTCGGGCTACCGTATCGGTCCGTTTGAAATTGAAAGTGTTATTATGGAATTGCCTTATGTTCTCGAATGCGGTGTATCTGCAGTTCCCGATGAGGTAAGAGGACAGGTGGTTAAGGCGAGCATCGTTCTTGTCAAGGGTGTTGAACCTTCCGAACAACTGAAAAAAGATATTCAGGCTTATGTAAAAAAGAATACAGCACCTTATAAGTATCCGAGAATAGTTGAGTTCAGAACAGAATTGCCTAAGACTATCAGCGGTAAGATTCAGAGAAACAAACTTTAAATATACAAATTGTATATGCGAAATCGGGGCGAATAGTCTTTGAATGCGTGTTGCTTTTGTTAAAAATAAAAAAATATGTTGACAAAATAACAAAGTTATGATAAGATACTTACATATTATATAAAGGCTTAGACGAAGAGGGCATAGAGATTGTTTTTATGCAGAGAGATAGCGTTTGGTGAAAGCTATTTAAAAATGCTTTATGTTTGTAGCTTCCGAGCCGGAAGAAAGAAAGCTTTATGTTTTGTAAAAGTAAGTAGAATCTTCCCGTTATTGTCGCGTGAAGGCATAGGGGTTGTTTGATTCCGAGAGTGGCAGTTAATATTAACTGCAATTTGAGTGGTACCGCGGGTGTATAGGACAAACAGCACTCGTCTCAAAGTCATCAACTTTGGGATGAGTGCTTTTCTTATCCCGGAAACGGAGAATGATTTTATGCAGCAGATGACAGGTCTTGATTTTAAGATCAGAGAAATGGCGGGGCGTATAAGGGAGCTTCGTGAGCTTGAAAACCTTACTCCCGAGGAGATGGCGGTCAAGACAGGTGTAACCGTCGATGAATATATGCTTTGCGAAAAGGGCGAAAGCGATCTTAATTTTGCTTTCATTTACAGATGCGCACTTGCTTTGAATGTTAATGTTACCGATATTATAGAGGGTTACAGTCCTACATTGAAATCATATACTGTTACAAGATTTGGAACAGGTCAAAAGGTTTCTCAGGCGCACGGAATGACATATTACAATCTTGCATATTCTTTCCGTAACCGTATTGCCGAACCTTTGTACGTAAAAAGTGTTTATGACGAAAGTGCGCAAACGAGAGATATTGAATTGACAACTCATGCAGGACAGGAATGCGATCTTGTAATTGAGGGAAACCTGCTTGTTCAGATAGGTGAGCACAGAGAAATTCTTGGTCCCGGCGACAGTATTTACTTTAACAGTGATACTCCTCACGGTATGATCGCAGTTAACGGAAAAGACTGTATCTTTTACGCTATTGTTCTTAATCCCACCGGAGAGCCAATTCCCGAGCTTACTCCTGCTAAAATAATTCAGGACAGAAGCGTTGTTTCAAAAGATACAAAAGACAGAATATACAAGAAATTTATAGATGTTACCGAAAACGACAAGGGAACACCTACATCGATTAAATTTAAGAATACAGAAAAATTTAACTTTGCTTTTGACCTTGTTGACGAGCTGGCAGAAAAAGACCCAGACAAGCTTGCCATGCTTCATATTTCAAAGGACAGGACAGAGAGAAGATTTACATTTAAAGATATGAAGAGGGCATCAGCCCAATGCGCAAACTATTTTAAGTCTCTCGGTATCAAAAAGGGAGACAGGGTAATGCTTGTTCTGAAACGCCATTATCAGTTTTGGTTTGCAATGCTTGGATTAAACAAGCTCGGCGCTATTGCTATTCCTGCAACAAATCAGCTTGTTGAGCATGATTTTGAATACCGTTTCAATGCAGCCGGAGTTAGCGCAATTATATGTACAGCAGACGGAGATACAGCGCATCAGGTTGAGATTGCGTCAAAAAATTGCCCATGCCTTAAGCATAAGATAATAGTAAACGGTGAAAGAGAAGGCTGGAGAACTTTTGACGAGGAATATACTCTTTACAGTACTCATTTTGACAGAAAAGAAGATGCTCCGTGTGGTGATGACTTAATGCTGATGTTCTTTACATCGGGAACATCGGGTTATCCCAAGATTGCGGCGCATAACTATAAATATGCATTGGGACATTTCCATACCGCAAAATATTGGCACAATGTTGACCCTGATGGACTCCATTTTACAATATCAGATACAGGCTGGGCAAAATCCATGTGGGGTAAGCTTTACGGTCAATGGCTGTGCGAGGCGGCAACATTTGTATATGACTTTGACAGATTCAGCGCTGCGGATATTCTTCCTATGTTTGCTGAATATAAGATTACAACTTTTTGCGCGCCCCCCACAATGCTTCGTATGCTTATTAAAGAAGATATTTCAAAATACGATTTTTCGTCGGTTCGCCATATGACGACTGCGGGTGAGGCTTTGAACCCAGAGGTTTACAGACAGTTTGAAAAGGCAACCGGACTTCAAATAATTGAAGGTTTTGGTCAGTCTGAAAGCACTATGATAATCGGTAATATGGTAGGCGCTCCCCATAAAATAGGTTCAATGGGACGTGCAACCCCTGTTTATGATATTGATGTTGTTGACACTGACGGCAATTCCGTTCCCGATGGTGAACACGGAGAGATAGTTGTTAATGTCAAAAATGGTGCTCCATGTGGCTTATTTACCGGATATTACAATGATGAGGAAAAGACCAAAGAGGTATGGTACGACGGATATTACCACACGGGTGATGTTGCTTGGCGTGATGAAGACGGCTTTTTCTGGTATGTGGGGCGTGTTGATGATGTTATTAAATCGTCGGGCTACCGTATCGGTCCTTTTGAGATTGAAAGCGTTATTATGGAACTGCCTTACGTTCTCGAATGCGGTGTGTCTGCGGCTCCCGATGAGGTAAGAGGACAAGTGGTTAAGGCAAGTATTGTTCTTGTTGACGGCACAGAGCCTACTGACGATCTTAAGAAAGAAATACAAAAATATGTTAAAGAAAAGACCGCGCCCTATAAGTATCCGAGAATAGTTGAATTTAGAAAAAGCTTACCAAAGACGGTCAGCGGCAAAATTCAAAGAAATAAGCTTTAAGGTGATAAAAAATGTCAGATATTATGAAAGTATCGTGTATACAGATGGATATGGCTTTCGGTTCGAGCGGTGAAAATGTTGTTAAGGCAGAAAAGCTTATACGTGATGCAGCTAAAAATAATCCGGATGTAATAGTTCTTCCGGAAACGTGGAACACAGGTTTTTTTCCTGAAGAGTCGATTGAAAACTACTGCGACAGAGACGGAGAAAAAACCAAGAGGTTAATAGGTGGACTTGCAAAGGAGTTTAATGTTAACATTGTTGCAGGAAGCGTTGCAAATATAAAGAATGGTAAGATTTACAACACTTCCTATATATTTGACAGAGATGGTAAATGTATTGCCGAATATGACAAGACTCATTTGTTTTCACCAATGAACGAGCATAAGCATTTTCAAAAGGGAGATCATTTATGCAAGTTTACTCTCGACGGAAAGAGTTGCGGAATAATAATATGTTATGATATACGTTTTCCCGAGCTTATCAGATCAATGACGGTAACGGGACTTGACTGTTTGTTTGTTGTTTCCCAGTGGCCTGCGTCAAGAGTACACCACTTGAATGCTCTTGTTAAGGCAAGGGCTATTGAAAATCAGATGTTTGTTGTATGTTGCAATAGCTGCGGCAGGGCAGGCAAAAATGTGTACGCCGGGAACTCCCGTATTTGCGACCCTTGGGGAGTTGAAACGGTAACTGCCGGTGACTTTGAGGAAATTATAACAGGCGAGATTGACTACAGTGTTATAGAAAATATAAGAACTACAATAAATGTGTTTGCTGACCGCAGACCCGAATTGTATAATATTTGAGTAATATAATAACTCCAACTATAAAAGGGAAATGAAAATATTAAGTATTATATGAAAAGAGTAACGATTTTTTCCGGCCATTACGGAAGCGGTAAGACCAATCTTGCGGTGAATTACGCTATGATGCTTCGAAATAACGGCTTTCAAGTAAGCATTGCCGATCTTGATATTGTAAATCCGTACTTTCGAACAAAAGACAGCGAGGATATGTTTTCGCAAAAGGGGATAGAGCTTATATCTCTTCCGTTTGCTAATACAAGCGTTGACCTTCCCTCTCTACCGTCAGCGGCGTACGGTCTTTTTGACAGAAGAGACAAACAGGTTATAATAGATCTCGGCGGAGATGACAGAGGCGCGTTGGCTTTGGGGCGGTTTGTTCCACGTTTGCTTGAAGAAAACGACTATGAGATGATATTTACCGTAAACTTTTACAGACCGTTGACTACGATGGTTGAAGAAGCATACGAGGTTTTTAAAGAAATTGAGTATGCGGCAAAATTAAAGTTTACCAAAATTGTAAATAACTCAAATTTGGGCGAATTAACGACGGCTGAAGATGTATTAAAAACAAAAGCTTTGGCTGATAAATTAAGCGAAATTACGGGTGTTCAATGTCTGTTTACCTCTGCAAATGAAAGCATTGCGGATGAAATATCATTGAAGTTGGGGAAAAATAATGTTTTTTCGCTGAAATTACAGGAAAAATTATTTTAAGATAAAAATTGCACATAAAAAGGAGCGATCTGTATGAAAAAAGTTAGCTTTGCAACAGATCTTTGCAAGGGCTGCGGACTTTGTGTTAATGTATGCCCGAAAAAGATCATCATACTTGCAAAAGACAAGATCAATAAAAAGGGACACTCTCCCGCTGAAATAACCGATCAGGAAAAGTGTATTGCCTGTGCATTCTGCGCAACAATGTGTCCCGATTGCGTTATTACGGTTGAGAAATGAGGTGAATTTTGTGGCAGATAAGGTTTTGATGAAGGGTAATGAAGCTATTGCGGAGGCTGCAATTAAAGCAGGATGCCGCCATTATTTTGGTTATCCTATAACTCCCCAGACAGAAATTGCTGCTTATATGGCAAAGAGAATGCCCAAGATCGGCGGTGTATTTCTTCAGGCTGAAAGTGAAATTTCGGCTATCAATATGGTATACGGCGTTGCCGGAACAGGTATGCGTGTTATGACATCATCCTCCAGTCCCGGTGTTTCGCTCAAGCAGGAGGGTATATCCTATATAGCAGGCGCAGACCTTCCGGCGCTTATAGTAAACGTGCAGAGAGGTGGTCCGGGGCTCGGAGGTATTCAGCCCTCTCAGTCTGACTATTTTCAGGCAACGAAGGGCGGTGGACACGGAGACTATCATTTAATAGTTGTTGCTCCTGCATCTGTTCAGGAGATGGCTGATCTAACTATACTTGCATTTGATCTTGCGGAAAAATACCGTGTACCTTCAATGCTCCTTGCAGACGGTACTATGGGTCAAATGATGGAGCCTGTAGAACTTCCCGAGGTTAATTACAAGCCTGTGGAAAAGGATTGGACTGTTACCGGTACAAAAATGAAGAGAAAGCACAATATTGTAAACTCTCTTTATTTGCTTCCCGAAGAATTGGAAAAGACCAACTACGAAAGATTTGAGCGTTACAAGCTTATCGAAGAGAATGAGGCAAGATATGAGTCCTTTATGATGGAGGATGCGGAATATTGCGTAGTTGCTTTTGGTATTGCTTCGCGTGTTTCAAAGAATGCTGTTATCGCGGCAAGGGAGAGGGGTATAAAGGTAGGTATGATCAGACCTATTACTCTTTGGCCATTCCCCAAAAAGCCTTTGGAAGAAGCGGCAGACAGGGTTAAGGGATTCCTCAGCGTTGAGCTTTCTATGGGACAGATGATTGAGGATGTTAAGCTTGCAACTAATTGCAAGAGACCGGTTGAGCTTTGCAACCGTGTAGGCGGTATGATACCTACACCCGAGCAGGTTCTTGAATCAATTAAGAAAATGGCAGGAGGCGAAAGATAATGGTAGTATTTGAAAAGCCAAAGAGCTTAACAGACGCGGAATTGCATTATTGCCCCGGCTGTACACACGGAATTATTCACCGCCTTGTAGCTCAGGCAATAGATGAACTCGGAATTGAGGGTAAGACGGTAGGTGTTGCTCCCGTAGGTTGTGCTGTTATGGCATACAACTATTTTGCGTGCGATATGGTAGAGGCGGCTCACGGTAGAGCACCGGCAGTAGCAACAGGTCTTAAGAGAGCAATGCCCGAAAACGTTATATTTACATATCAGGGCGACGGAGATTTGGCTTCTATCGGTATGGCAGAAACTGTTCACGCCGCTACAAGAAATGAAAATATTACGGTTATTTTTGTAAACAATGCAATTTACGGTATGACGGGCGGTCAGATGGCTCCTACATCATTGCCCGGTCAGGTAACACAGACATCACCATACGGCCGTGATGTTGCAACGGCAGGTTATCCTGTCAAGGTAAGCGAAATGCTTTCAACTCTTGACGGACCCGAATATATTGCAAGAGTTGCGGTTAACAATGTTAAGAATGTTAAAGAAGCTCAGAAAGCTATAAAGAAGGCTTTTGAAAATCAGATAAACAATAAAGGATTTTCTCTTGTTGAGGTAGTTTCATCTTGTCCTACAAACTGGGGAATGACACCGGTTGATGCTCTTAAATGGGTTGATGAAAAAATGATACCCTATTATCCTCTCGGCGTTTATAAGGACAGAAGCGCGGCAAAGGAGGCTGAATAATTATGACGACAAACACGCTTATTGCAGGATTTGGAGGTCAGGGCGTACTTTTTGCAGGTAAATTTATGGCATATAAGGGAATGCTTGAGGGTAAGCAGATAAGTTGGCTTCCTTCTTACGGTCCCGAAATGCGCGGAGGTACTGCAAATTGTAGTGTTATACTCAGTGATGACCCTATCGGTTCTCCTATTGTATCAAATCCCGATGTGCTTATTGCAATGAACCTTCCCTCGCTTGATAAATATGAAAAGGATGTTGTCCCCGGCGGTATGATATTTGTTGACTCGACGCTCATCGGCAGAAAAGTTGAAAGAACAGATGTAAGGGTGTTTTACATTCCTACGACAAAATTGGCGCAGGAGATAGGAGCGCCCACGTTGGCAAATATGATAATGATGGGCAAGTTTATCAAAGAAGCAGGAGCTGTTTCCTACGATAATCTTGAAGGCGCATTGAAAAAAATAGTGTCCGCAAAGCGCGCGGATATGCTTGAAATCAATTTGAAGGCAATTGATACAGGATACAATTTTGAATAAAAATTTTCCCGCCAGCTCCTTGGCTTATGCTCAAGGTTAGTACGGCGGGGATTTTATTGGTATAAGAAAACCATCGACTTAGTGAACTTGTCAAGTAAAAGTAGACAGTAAAAACCACTAATTATTCAAACCTTTGTTCGATTCTATATTGAACAGGGGTTTTGTAATTGAGTTTATAAGATAATCTTTCATTATTGAAGTAATGAACATACTTTTCAATGAACGAAGGTATACCCTTGGCGGCTTTTAGATTAAAATATTTTCTCATTTCCTTTTTTATCCAACCATTTAAGGATTCAATGATTGGATTATCTGTTGGAGTTCCAGCTCTTGACATAGAGCGTTTAATTTTAGTATAATCTTTATGGGCTTGATAAAAGCCTGCTGATGAGTAGACACTACCTTGGTCGGTGTGAAGTGTGACCGGGTAAGTCTGCTCTTTCTTTTTCTCTACCTGCAATTTTTCTGCCACGCTTGGTTTTAGAACGTATACCTGCCAATTTGCAACATTTATGAGCTAAGTTATCCGAGAAAACCCAACCGGTTTTATTACGAATTAAGTTAGCTAGATAATGATAACCTTTTGTTTTATGCTTGTTATGTTGTTCTAACAATAATTCTGTAAGTATTATTCTATCTTGTTCATACCTATTCGGTTTATCTTTTCTTGCTAACCATTTGTAATTTCCCGAACGGTTAACTGACATTACCTCGCAAAGAAATTTAACACTATATTTATCTTTTAATGAATATATTATTTCATATTCGCATCTTTTAAAAAAACGTACTCCTTGTTTACACAAACTCCTTTCACTTGGTATCCTTTTTTAAATCGTTCATTTTCTAGTTCTAATTTCAATAACTGCAATCTTAATCTTTTTGTTTCGCTTAAGGTTTTGCTTGTGTGTAGTGCTGCAAAAGGATTTCCGGAATGTCCTTTTGCGTTAAATGCGGATTCTCCGTATTTGCCATAATTTCTTATCCAACGACAAAGCATGCTTTTGTCCGCATTGTTTTCTTTGCTAAGCATTCCTGCTGAAGTATGTTCGTTTAAATACTTGTCTTTGATTTCTAATTTTTGTTTTTTTGTCCATATTCGTTTCTTTTGTCCTTTTTTCATTTTTTTAATACCTCCCATTATATTTTAGCATAAGAAAAAGGTAGATACATGGTGGTTTTCCATGTGTCTACCTTTATTTTACTATTGCAACTTAGCTGGTGGTTATGAGTGTTTTATAAAGAAGTATGGTTTTATTTTATAATCCTAAGTCTTCCCACATTTTAGCTGCAGTTTCAACCCTTTCAGACGGCATATTTTGATTGGTTTTCAGTTCGTTAAATGACTTTTTTGCACTTCCTTTAAACAAAATATCAAACCAGCGTTTCACCTGATAGGGTAAAAAAAGCCACTTTTTTTGTTCAAGCACGGGATAGCGGTATTTTAATATGTTGTAGGGAATAAAAATTCGTGATAAAGCATATTTGAATGTACCACCCTTAAAGCCTTGATATAACGCAATACGGTTATATATATTACCGTATACACCTCCGAAAAGAATATAATCGGATAATGTTTTTGTTAATTCGTCGTGCTGTGTTCCGTTGAAATATACCATTGACAGTTTTGTTACGATACGACTAACTTTTTCTAGACCGCCTTTTGTTATAAGCTCATTTTTTGATAAATCGTAGCTTACATTATTTTCAAGAATATATATGTCAAGAAATGGCTTTATTCCGCAACCGCCGTGTTTTATATGCTTTGCCATGTGTATTATATGATAATAGTAAAACATACTGTTTGTCATCTTATAACAGTGTTTATAACCATCAACGGAAACAATATTTTCCCAAACGGTATCAAGAAGCTCATTATCTGTTACGCCTATGGGCTCATCTTCATCCAACAGAGAATAATGAAGCTCCAAATGTACATTGCTTGGAGAAAACAACTGATAGTCGTGAGGACTTTTTCTTTCAAACAAATATTTCAGCTTGTCTACCAAAACATTCTTTGCGTGTTCTACAACATCTTCTTTTACAAGAATATCTATATCGGCACTTGTGCGCATCCATGGCTCTGGATAGTATTGACGTATTACCGAGCCTTTAAGTAGAATAAACGGTATTTCTGCTTCGTCAAAGGTTTTACATATACGATCTAATTCATAGTTTATATTTTCATATCTGTAAACTGCCATAAACTGCTCGTTTGCACACTTTTTCTGAAATGGAGTTTCTCCTTCAAACAGACCGCATTTTTCAAGGCAATATGCAAGCAAGTGGGCAATATCATGCTTTTTGGCGGCATTAAAAAGTTTTTTTTGAGTTTCCTCGTTTTTTACGCTTTCTTTTGTTTCTGCGGAAAGGTCTGCCGAAAATAGCCCTGCGCGTAATAATTCAAACAATGTATCGTAGATATTCATAACAGCCTCTTTGTTTCATAATTTAATTTATTATGCTTATTATACACCAATATGCAAATTAAATCAATACAATATCTTCTGGTGTAAAAAATACAAAAACCGATTCCAAAGGAAGCGGTTTTATATAGTAATTATAGTTCGGGATAATAGTCAAAAATATCTCTTATCACGTTAGTTGGATTGTCAAGAAAAATATCATATCCTATAACATATTCCAGTACATCTGCAAAATAAAGATACAACATTCCATCCTTTAATTTTACGGTATAGTCTTTGTAAACTATATCCTCTCCGTCGGGAATACGATCCCTGACAAGCATTTTTACGGTTTTTGTAAGTTTAATATATAATAAATGTTCTTCTCTTGAGCGGAGTTGAAGTTCTGCGGAGTCTTTGCAGTTTTTCAGCATATATGGGGTTGTAGAGAAGGCTGTAACCTCCATCTCCTTTGCCTCAATGTTTTTTTCAAGCCTTTGCCAGTTCTTTATTTTAAAATAAAGATATTTTTCCTGGCTCATTCTGGGAATTTCTCGTATTTTATTGCGTTTCAGGGTGGTACAGCTTTCCACTTTGCCGTAATATCTTATTCCTGCGTTTTTGCCGAAAAGCCTTTTTGATTGATAGATTGAAACATATTTAACAGGAAATTGACATTCGTTTACCTGTGACAGAGGTATGTGGTAAAATTTTTCGCGTATCAAAATATCAAGCTGACGAGGATTTCTTATAACACCTACTAAAACGCTTCTATCCTTGTATTCGGGATCGGCAACTGCGGTAACTTCATTTAATATTTTATCTTCTTTGTTTTGAGAGATTGTTTCAATGTTGCTTTTATCTCCCGAAATCAATTCTTTTAACCGCAATAAAACATCGGAAAAAATCACCCCTGTAACCACCTTTTTATTTCATCATATAGCCTTTGCCTCTGATTGTATATATCATTTTTATTCCTAAGTTATTGTCAAGCTTATTGCGCAGATAATTTATATATACATTATCGGCATTGTTTTTTTTGTTATAGTTATTTCCCCATATTGTGTCAATAACTTCTTGGCGTAATACTATTTTTCCTCTGTTTTTATACAGCAAAGAGAAAAGAGAAAATTCTCTGGGGGAAAACTTAATAATATTACCGTTTATAGTTACCTGTTTTGAATAGTAATCAAGTTTAATATTACTTATTTCATTTTTATCCGATGAAACCGTTTTAATGGATTTTATACTGCTTGTACCTGCAATATGTTTAACAAAATCCGATACAACAAAGGGTCTTTCAAAAAAAGCGTTCACATTTTCCGGAAGAGAGGATAAAGTATTTTTCGAAAAAATTGTAAAGGGCAGATCTGTTTGCTTAACAAACAAAAGTTCTCCACCGTAATAATCTCCGTCAAATACAACATGGTCTGCGCCTTCAACGGCAATACTCAGCGCGGGAGGATTAAGCTTTTCCGTAACGGTTTTTATATCGGGACAAACTATTTGCAGCTCAATTTCAAGCATACGGGCAAATATTTTATCACAGCTTACAATGCAAAGTTTGTTCATTTTGAGTTTGCTTTGTAAAGTGTTTTCCATTGGGTATCAAACAATTTTGCGCAAAATATCATAATTAGATATCCGGCTATGTTTTTTAACAGCCATTTTATATATGGGATTACAAGATAAATAATTTCATAAGCATTGAGATTATCAGCTCCGTAAGCGCTTATATCGGATATGGTGTTAATAACACAGCCCGAAAGCAAAAATGCGGATATGAGAACGGTTATCCAAAGGGTAATTGAAACTAAGGGATTTTTTAAGTCAAAAATCTTTTTTACGGTAATATTTGTATTGTTTTCGTCAACAAATTTTGCGCGAATGAATATAATAAGTACAATAGCTCCTATAAGAAGCATTATATCTATTACTGCGTTTGTAACAAAGTAGTAAAGATTGCCTTTCAAAGTGTTTGCGAGGTTTGTGGTGATAATGGCGCCCATCGCAAGATATGATGCGTATACGATAATTATTCTCAAAACGCAAAGCGCAATAATATTTTTGCTTTTTCCTAAACCGAATCGAGTAATTGAATTAATAAGAACGGCAAACACAAAAAACATATTTACCGTATCAAGCGCCGATACAAAGTAAGACAGAATTTCAGCAGGAGTTTCGTACATAATATCACCGGAAATCGTTGACAGAACTAATGAAAGTCCGAAGTTGTTTATTAGCGGTACAATAACTGTACAAATAACACAGAGTATGGTAAGGCGCTTTTGAAAGGCTGATACTGTTTGGTTTATTGACATTTGTAATACACCTCGTTTTTGTCAATTGATTTCGTTTATATCATATGGAGTAAGCTGGTATACGCAGTAGTTGAGCCAGTTTGAAAAAAGAAGTGTTGCATGGGATTTCCATCTGTTCACAGGCTTTTTCTTTGGGCTATCGTCCTTATAATAATTTTTCGGAACATCTATTTCAAGGCCTTTATCAACGTCTCTTCTGTATTCCTTATCAAGTGTATCGTTATCGTATTCGCTGTGTCCCATAACGAAAATCTGTCTGTACTTTTTAGTGGTCACAGCATAAACACCTGCCTCTTCCGATTCTGCAACAACAGAAAGCTCAGGTACTTTCTCGATATCCTTTTTATGCATCTCGGTATGGCGTGAATG